>WGAE01000079.1 GCA_015489185.1 Campylobacterales bacterium | reverse complement strand
CATTAAAAGATTGTATGACCAGATGGCAGAACCCAAATGGGTAATCAGTATGGGAAGTTGTGCCAATACCGGCGGTATGTTTAATACATACGCGACGGTTCAGGGATGTGACAGGGTGATTCCTGTTGATATTTATCTGCCCGGATGTGCACCGAGACCTGAAACATTGCAATATGCGGTCATGATGCTCCAGAAAAAGATCAGACGACAAAGTGCGTTTCAAAAACTTAAACCCAAAAGGTTGGTCTAAATGAGAAGATATGTAAACCGAAAAAATGTACAGGCAAAATCTTATCATACGGACAGGTTCCATCAACGACCGCATACACCCAAGTTCGATCCGAAAACCGATGAGGTTTTTGCCGCGGATGTTGAAAGTCTGAAAAGTAAATTTGACATCAAAGATGCTTACATTGAAGTCGATCAGCTTGTCGTGATTATCGATCCGAACGACAACGTGGCTGTCATGACACATTTACGGGATAAATGTGATTACACGTTTTTAAGTGAAATGAGTGCGATCGACTATCTCGAAAAAGACGGTGAATTTGAAATCTTCTACCAACTGCTTTCAATGAAAAAACGTAAACGCATGCGCGTGAAATGCCGCATCAAGCAAAATCAGGCGATTGCTTCTCTTTATGATGTGTTCAAAAGTGCCGACTGGGCAGAGCGTGAGATGTATGATATGTTCGGTGTGATTGTCAATGGTCACCCGTACATGAAGCGTATTTTGATGCCGGAAGACTGGCACGGGCATCCATTGTTGAAAACGTATCCGCTTGTCGGTGATGAAGCGGCGCAATGGTATGAGATCGATAAAATTTTTGGTAAAGAGTATAGGGAAGTGGTCGGTCCGGAAAACAGAGATACCAAATATATCGATCCGAAAGATACGAAAAACTTCGCGCGTATTGGTTATGAAGTACCATACGGTGCTAAACCTGTCAGCAAGCCTGATGAAGTTTATGAAGACTTCCAGGAAGAAAATGGTGTGTTCCTGATTACACGTTTTACGAAAAAGAACCAAAAAATATTGAAAGAGAGGAAGTAGAAGGTCATGCAAACGCCAAACAGACTTCAACCTTTTTACGAAAACCTCGTCTTCGAAAAAGAAGACAACCGCATGATTGTCAACTTCGGTCCGCAACACCCTTCCGCACATGGTCAGCTTCGTCTGATTCTGGAACTGGACGGTGAGCAGGTTGTCAAAGCGGTACCGGATATCGGATATCTGCATCGCGGTATGGAAAAGATGGCTGAAAATATGATCTATAACGAGTTTTTACCGACGACGGATCGTATGGATTATATTGCCGCTACTTCCAACAACTACGGTTTTGCTCTGGCGGTCGAAAGACTGCTGGGGATTGAAGATAAAGTACCGCGACGTGCGAAAGTGATTCGTACAATGTTGCTGGAACTGAACCGTATTATTTCACACCTTTTCTGGCTGGCGACCCACGCGCTCGATGTCGGTGCGATGAGCGTGTTTCTTTTCTGTTTCCGGGAAAGAGAGTTTGCGATGGACCTGATGGAGGACTACTGCGGAGCACGTTTGACCCACTCTTCGGTACGTATCGGCGGAGTACCTCTTGATCTTCCGGACGGCTGGCTTGAAAAAATGCTTGAATATATCAACAAGTTGCCGGACAATATCGCAGATTATGAAGGGCTTTTGGATCAAAACCGTATCTGGAAAATGCGTCTGGAGCAGGTGGGTAATTTGACGCCTGAAGATGCGATTGACTGGGGTTGCTCCGGGTTGACGCTGAGGGGAAGCGGTATCAAGTACGACATCCGCAAAGAAGAACCGTATGAAATTTACGATGAGCTTGAGTTTCAGGTTCCGGTTTCCGACAGTAACGACAGCTACGGACGGTACAAACTCTATATGGCGGAGATGAGGGAATCTGCGAAAATCATCCGACAGTGTATTCATATGTATAAAGATACCGAGCCGCAATTGATGGCGGATGTTCCGCAGTATATCTCTGCGCCGAAAGAGCGCATCATGACAGAAAACTATTCGTTGATGCAGCACTTTGTACTTGTGACACAAGGTATGCGTCCACCGGTAGGTGAAGTGTATGTCGTCACCGAGTCGCCAAAAGGTGAACTTGGTTTCTTCATACGCTCTGAAGGTGATCCGTATCCGTACAGACTGAAGATGAGAGCACCGAGTTTTTGGCACACCAGCTTGTTACAGCATATTTTACCCGGACACTATCTGGCGGACGTTGTAACGATTATCGGTAACCTGAATATCGTTTTCGGTGAAATCGATAGATAGGGAAGGGGAGAGTTATGGAAAGATACGATCTGAGAAAATATAAAGAAGAGAAGCTTTACAACCGGATGGTGGAGATCATGGACAACGATGCGAAGCCGGGTGAAGTGATTATCTTTATGTTCGAAGTGGGTGATTTTACACCGGTAACCAAAAGTATGGAAGTGATGAAAGAGCAAGGTCATGAGCTCTTGAATTCGATTAAATTCAACGAAGTTGACTGGACTCTCGTAGTCAAAAGGAAAGCATCTTGAGCAAAGTTCTCTTTTCAACATGGCAAGGTGAATTTATAGACAATAGAAATATTGCTAATAAAGATGACTGGCAAGAGTCGTCTTTTAAAGTACCTGCTACTTATGAAGGAGACAAAAATTCTAAAATATTCATTGGCTGGAACGGGCTGGTTGTTTTCGAAGAAGGCGTTGACGTGATCAAAGCGGGGACGGAATATGCCGCTCAGTATCAAATCTATTCGGAAGCGTGTGGACGCTGTGCGCCGGGTAGATGGGGTGGTAGAATTCTCTATGACCTTTTTGACAAAATCGCCAGAGGAGAAGGAACGGAAGGTGATATCGAACACCTCAAGGAGATCTCCGAGACGATGATGAAAACCAGCAAATGTGAAATCGGTCGTACGGTCCCTAAACCGCTTTTGGATATTTTGGAGTATTTCAGAGACGATGTGATGGAATTGATCACAGAGCAAAAAAAGTCTCCTGATTACGACAATGACGAAATTAACTATATTGCCAAAGTGACCGCACCGTGTATGGATGCTTGTCCGGATCATGTAGATATTCCGGCTTATATCGAAGGGGTGCGGGATTTACAGTTTGCGCAGAGTTTGCAGGCAACAAAGAAGACGATGCCGTTGGCGCATACCTGTGGAAGGGTCTGCCCGCATCCTTGTGAAGATGAGTGTCGCCGTGCGAACCTTGATGAGCCGATTTCGATTATGGAGCTGAAACGGCTCGGTGCAGATTATGAGACCGATCACGGGCTTGATTTTCTCTATCCGACGGAGCAGAAACCGCTTAACGGTAAAAAAGTTGCGATTGTCGGTGCAGGTCCGGCGGGATTGACGGCGGCTTACTATCTTGGGCTGGAAGGTATTGCGTGTGACGTTTACGAAGCGTTGCCGGTACTGGGCGGTGAAGTTGCCGTAGGTGTTCCGGAGTATCGTATGCCGTGGGAGCGTTATAAAAAGGATATTGAAGCGATCGAAGCACTGGAAGGCGTCACTTTCTATACAAACACTCCTGTTACGGCGGATATGCTTCGTCAATTTGAAAAAGAGTACGATG
Organism: Campylobacterales bacterium; assembly: GCA_015489185.1. Classification (GTDB taxonomy): domain Bacteria; phylum Campylobacterota; class Campylobacteria; order Campylobacterales; family QNZT01; genus QNZT01. Next base: position 13,011 of record WGAE01000079.1, on the reverse strand, counting down.
CGATTCTTCTGGCAAGCGGGACGCGACTGAGTAAAAAGATTCGTGCCAAAAATGAACGTCCGGATATAGAAGGGTACTGGCCTGCGATTGCATTTTTGGATCAGATCAATCTCAATGTTAAATGGAATCTCGCTCCGGAAGTGGATCTAAGAGGTAAAACGGTTGTTTGTGTCGGCGGCGGTTTTACATCGATGGACGTTGTACGTTGTTCCATACGTGCGGGTGCCGAAAAAGTGATTATGCTCTATCGCCGTGACGAGAAGACCATTATTCGTAATACTTCATGGGAAGAGTATCATGAAGCGGTGGAAGAGGGTGTTGAGTTTATTTTCCACTCCGCGGTCGAAGAGATCATCGATGAAGACAACAAACTTAAAAAACTGAAAGTCAATAAGTTCGAACTGGTACCTGATCCAAACGGTGGACGTGCACAATTGGTCAAGATCGAAGGGGCGGATTTTGAGATCGAGTGTGATTACCTGATTCCGGCTGTCTCTCAGGATGCGGACCTAAGCTACATTCCGAAAGAGTGGGAACTGGAGCTTACCAGTTGGAATACGCTTAAAACCGATGGAAAAACCTATATGACCAGCCGTAAAGGGATCTTTGCCGCAGGTGACTGCGAATACGGTCCGATGACGATCGTCAATGCGGTCGGACAGGCAAAACGTGCCGCATCGGTAATTAGCAGATACGTTCATGACGGAAAAGTGACGTTGCTGGATGAGGAGATTATGGAAGATCATCTGCGTGCGCTGAAAGTCTATGATAAAAATGAAAAAGTCAAAGGCTGGATTGCCGGTTTGCCGCGTGAAGTGAGTGAAAAACTGGATGTCGAGACACGTAAACACAGTCAGGCGGAGGTCAATTTCGGATTGACGCATGAACAGGCTGTCAATGAAGCGAGCAGATGCATGCGTTGTTATTATATAGCGATGGTGGCGGTGTGATATGGTAAAAGCGGAAAGTGTAGCGACGATCGAACTGGAAATCGACGGTAAAAAAGTAACTGCCTACAAAGATGAAACAATCCTGCAGGTAGCCAGAAGACATGGAATCTATATTCCTACAATGTGCTATCTGACCAAAGTTAAACCGATTGCCTCATGTCGATTGTGTGTTGTTGATATTGAGGGGCTTGACGATCCTGTACTCAGCTGCCAGGAGCGAGTTGTTCCGGGTATCAAGGTAACGACACAGTCGGAATCGTTGTTTGAACAACGACAAAATATCATGAAGCTTTATGATGTCAATCATCCGCTTGAGTGCGGTGTATGTCCGAAGTCGGGTGAATGTGATCTTCAAAACAAAACGATGGAGTTTGGTGTTAATCAGCAGGATTTTTCCGCACAGGAACACTACCGTCAGATTGAAAAATGGGGAAATATCTCTTACGATCCTTATTTATGTATTTTATGTGAACGGTGTGTACGTGTGAGTAACGAAATCGTAGGAGACGGTGCGTTACAGATCAAACCCGGCGGATATAACTCCACGATTGTGAATTTGAAAAAAGATGATCCTGATGTCGACTGGGGTGAGTGTGCTGCGGTTTGTCCGGTTGGTGCGCTTAGCGATACACACTTTAAATGCTCGACCAATCCGTGGGAGTTGACAAAAATTCCTGCGGCATGTGCGCATTCCAGTCTTGCCAGTATGATTTATTATGAAGTTAAAAACGAAAAAATTTATCGCGTACGTAACGAAGCCGAGTTCGATACACTCAGCGGTGTGTGTCGCTATGGTTTTGATTTTGAAAATCGCGGCAAAAACAGTGAAACGGATATGCAAAAAGCAGTTGAGGCGTTTGAAAAAGCCGATACGATCCGCTTCAGTTCGATGATCACAAACGAAGAGGCGTTGATTTTGCAAAAACTTAAAGAAAAACGCGGTTACAGATTGATCAATGAAGAAGCGCGTAATTTTCAAAAGTTTTTAAATGCCTTTTCGGAAACAAGCGGCAGACGTTTCTACTCCGGAGACACATATGAACTTCAAGAAAGCGACTATATCGTTGTTCTTGGAACACGCATTGCGAGTGATATGCCGGAGCTGAAGTTCAAAATCAACCAGGCTTCGAAACGTCGTACCGCGGAAGTGATTTATATGCATCCGATGGAGGATGAATCGATCAAAACAATTGTATCCCAATTTGTCAAATATGAAGCGGGATCGGAAGAGAGCGTTGTGGCACTTGTGGCAAAAGCATTACTAGAAAATGTGGAAGTGCCCGAAGCATTACAAACGTTCTTTGACAAACTGGACGAAGGATATATTAGTGCGGAGAGTAACGTCGGTGAAGAAGAGATTTCACAGATGATGAAAAGAATGCTCCGAAAGCAAAAACGCACACTGATAGCAGGATGGGATTTGATTGCACATCCGCAGGCGGAAAATATTGCGCGCTTGCTTGGGATTATAGAAAAATATAGTGATTTTGAAGTCTTGATCGTTCCGCCTTCGGTCAATACAATGGGTGTTGCACTGATCTGTGATCTGGATGAGGAAGCCGGATCGTATACGATCGGATATAACGAAAACGGTGATTTTGTCTTGAGTGCACTGGAGAATGCCGGAGATGTCAATATACCGGCGCTCAATCAGCAGGAAGGGACATTTACGACACTGAATAAAACAGTCGTACCCACGCACGTGGCGGTCAGTTTTGACGGTTTCTGTCTCAACGATATTGCCAACAGACTGGGACTGAACCGTAGATATACCATTGACTATACTCCGATGCTGCCGCCGGAGAAAGGGTACAGGGCTGAAAACTTTGACGATCTGCCGTGCTATTTTGACAATCACGGCAATGAGATACGCGGATATACACTGGCTGAGAGTGAAATTGAAACAGATGCGATGCCTCATGAGGTATCCGAACTGGAGAGTTATGACGGAACGATTGTCTATACCTGTAATCCGAACAGTCAGAAAAATGTTTTTACCAATATCTGTACCCATCTTCCCAAAGAGGGGGCACTTGTCGGTTCTGAGCAGTTTGCTACGGCTGCAAAAATAAAGGATGGAGATGCGGTGGAGATCGACCTTTTGGGTCATCAGGTTACCAAGACGTTTCGTGTGGATCAGACGCTGAAAGGAACGATAGCGCTGATGCCGGTATTTGATCTGGGATTTACCGGTCAGAATATCAGCACACACTATCGATTCAATAAAGCTAAAATAAGACAGGTGGGCAAATGAGTGAAATAACAGTTAAGATTAACGGCACTGAATACAAAGCGAAAGAGGGTGAATTTCTACTGAATATCGCAAGAAGAGAAGGTGTGTTCATCCCTGCGATCTGCTATCAGACGGGATGCTCACCGACGCTTGCTTGCAGGCTCTGTATCGTGGAAGCGGACGGTAAACGTGTCTATGCATGTAACGCCAAAGCAAAAGACGGTATGGATGTGATTACGGATAATGAAGAGATCCGTGAAGAACGTCATGCAATTATGCAGGTTTATGACGTCAACCATCCGCTTGAGTGCGGTGTATGTGATCAGAGCGGTGAGTGTGAATTGCAGGACTATACGCTCTATATGAATGTCAATGAACAAAAATACGCTATTCCAGATACACCGCGACCTATTCGCGACTGGGGTCTGATCAAATATGATGCGTCACTTTGTATTGTTTGTGAGAAGTGTATTACCGTGTGTAAAGATATGATCGGCGATAGTGTTCTTAAAACGGTGCCCAGAGGTGGACCGACGCTTGATAAGGAACTCAAGTCAACCATGCCGAAAGACGCATACGCGATGTGGAACAAACTGCAAAAGTCGATCATCGGTACTGTAAACGAAGACAACAGTCTCGATTGTCAGGATTGCGGTGAATGTATTGCGGTATGTCCGGTCGGTGCGTTGATCAGCAGTGATTTTCAGTATCAGGCGAATGCGTGGGAATTGCGTAAAGTACCTGCATCTAATCCACATAGCAGCGACTGTTCACTGATCTATTACAATACAAAACATGGTGATATGAAAAATTACGAAGAGCGTATCTTCAGAGTCACCAATGATGCCCACTATACACCGTTGCATGGCGGTGCACGTTTCGGTTTCGATTTCGAAAACAGAGTTGTTGGTAAAGATCGCGCGATGTTTGAAAAAGCGGTCGAATTTCTGACCAAAAAAGCGGATACGATTCGCTTCTCTTCCTACATAACTAACGAAGAAGCGCTGATTTTGCAAAAACTCAAAGAGAAGCTGGGTGTCAAACTGGTCAACGAAGATGCTTATGCGTATCAAAACTTCATGAAACACTACAGCAGTGTCAGCGGTAAATCACTCTACAGTGCGGATATCAGTGCGATTCGTGCATCGAACTTTGTCATCAGTGTCGGTACCCAGGTACGATACGATGCACCGAATGTCGGCTATGCGATCAACAATGCCTTGACGATGAACAAAGGTGCGGGACTCTATTTCCATCCGACAGGTGACAATGTTGTCGAGAAATTTGCCAAAAATATGATGACAATTTCACACAAACCGGGTGCGGAAGAGCATATTCTGGCATTTGTGCTCGACTATTTCTCCAAAGTCGAAGGTTTGAGTGAATCGCTTCCAAAAGAGATTGCAGACGCGGTTGCCGAGTATGATAAAGATGCGGTTGCGCTGCCTGAAGATTTTGATGCGAAGATGCAGAAAATGCTGGCAAAAAAAGATACCTTCTCTTTAGTTATCGGAGAAGATTGCTACACACATCCGCGAGCGGAAAACCTGGCAAAACTGGCAGGGGCGATCGACAGATATACGAATATCAGCGTCATGATCATTCCTTCCAAAACCAATACCCTCGGTGTGTCGCTCATCTGCGATCTGGATGCCGAAGCGGGTGAACATGTGCTTGGGTACAATGCGGAGGGTGAATTTGTGCTGAGTGCGTTGGGTGACGGTGATCTGGATATGCCGGCACTCAATCAGCAGGAAGGAACGTTTACAAGCTTTAATAAACGTGTTGTACCGACAAACGCGGCACTCGATTATAAAGGGTATGTGCTGAACGATCTAGCCAACGCGGCAGGGCTTCCTGAACAGGAATTGACTATAGCCTATACCGAAATGTTACCGGAAGCCAAAGGTTTCAAAACCGAAAACTTTGATGATCTACCGAACTATATTGACAATGCGGGTAACGAAGTACGCGGTTATTTGCTGAACGTGATCGAAACTGAGGCGAATGAAAAGCCTGAAAAACCGGCAAAAACTGAATTGCTTGAAGGTGATGTGGTCTATCTCTCCAATCCGATTATTCAGTTTAGTCCGTTTACCAATAAAGCTCACCAGCTTAAGACTGACGGCAAGCTTTATGTATCGGCGTCCTATGCGGAAAGCAAAGGGCTTTCTGAAGGCGATAAGGTAGAGATTGCGAACGATCAGGGCAGTGTAGAGACAACAGTCGAGATCGATTCGCAGCTTGAGGGAGATATTCCGTATCTGCCTACATTCGATACGAAGCTCAATGTCGGCGTGCTTTTCTCCGGCGGCAGATTTACCAAAGCAACAATAAGAAAGGTGTAGAAGATGGAAAGTGCTTATATTATTGAAACGATTGTCAAAATTATCGTGATCCTGACGGTTTTTTCGGCATTGGCAGGTTTTACGACCTATATCGAAAGGAAGGTACTTGCGTTTATGCAAAGACGCCTCGGTCCGATGCACGTCGGTCCGTACGGTATTTTGCAGGTACTTGCCGACGGTATAAAACTCTTTACAAAAGAGGATATCGTTCCGCAAAACTCGGTCAAACCGATTTTCAAAATTGCACCGGTTTTCGCTGCCGCAACGGCGTTTATTGCGATGTCAGCGGTTCCGTTTCTGCCGGAGTTTACCTTACCGTTTACAGATTATGTCGTACATCCGATTGTTTCCGATGTCAATATCGGTGTGCTTTTTGTCGTCGGTGTGATGGCGGTTGGAATGTACGCACCGTTGCTCGGCGGTATGGCTTCACATAACAAATGGTCCCTGCTCGGTGCTGCGAGAACGGTTATTCAAATGCTCTCATTTGAAGTAGTGACCGGCTTGTCGTTGATTGCACCGTTGATGATGGTCGGATCACTCTCTTTGATTGATATCAACAATTATCAACAGGGAGGCATTTCACACTGGATTCTCTGGGCCCAACCGGTTGCGTTCATTTTGTATCTGATTTCCGGTTATGCGGAGACAAACAGAACACCTTTCGACTTGCTTGAACATGAAGCAGAGGTAGTTACCGGATATGCGACCGAATATTCCGGTATGCGGTGGGGACTTTTTGCAATCGGTGAATATGCAAATATGTTTACGGTCGCGTTTATTGCAAGTTTGGTATTTCTGGGCGGTTTTAATCCGATGGGATTTATTCCCGGCGGTCTTGCGATTCTTTTGAAAGTAGGTTTTTTGATTTTTTTATTCCTGTGGGTCAGAGCGGCGTGGCCGCATGTAAGACCGGATCAACTGATGTGGCTGTGCTGGAAGGTATTGATGCCTTTAGCGGTTGTGAATATTTTAATTACCGGCATTGTGCTGATATAGGAGAGGGAGATGGCAGATTTGAAACAATTTCAAAACAGGAACGTAACGGATGATTACTTCTTCGTTGAAGTCGATCCTGTGCCGAAGACATGGCAGGAGAAGTTCAAACGTGTGGTAAAGCGATCGCTCAGCGGGGAACTTTTCGTCGGTTTGTGGATTGTTTTTCGTGAAATGGTCAAATTTGATATTCATACAATCAAATATCCGCTTGAAAAGTTGCCGATCAGCCCTCGCTACAGAGCGCTGCATCAGATTAAAAGATTGCTTGAAAGCGGTAATCAGGCGTGTATCGGCTGCGGACTTTGTGAAAAGATCTGTATTTCCAACTGTATTCAGATCGATACGAAATACGGAAGCAAAGGGCGAAAAGTTGTAAAAGGGTATTCGATCAATCTCGGGCGTTGTATCTACTGCGGTTATTGTGCGGAAGTGTGTCCGGAGCTGGCGATTACGCACGGACAGGATTACGAACATGTCAGCGAACAGAGAGCACATTTTGCAACAATGGCGGATCTGGTAACGCCGATGGATATCTTTAAAGCCGGTAAGCAAAAACCGTATCCCGGATTCGGTTCGTTGACACCGAATGCGGACAATAATGTGAAAAAAACGCCGTTAGCGTATTAATAAGGGATTGTGATGGAAGCGATAGCGTTTTATCTATTTTCGGCTATAACGATCGGAATGTTTCTGATCGTTGTATTCAGTAAAAACGCACTCTACTCAATGAGTGCGTTGGCAGGTGGTATGATTGCCATATCAGCATTTTTCTTTATGCTGGATGCGGACTTTCTCGGTGCGGTGCAGATCATCGTCTATACCGGTGCGGTTATGGCTCTGTACGCATTCGGTATGATGTTTTTCGATACAACTAAAGATGTAAAGGAAAACCTGAAAGATTCGAAGATCGTCAATGCTTTGTGGGGGGCGGCGATCGTGATTCTGATTGTTATTGTATCGATCCCGTTTATTACCGACCATCTGATGCTGGATGCGTCAACAAGCGACTATAAAGTGATCGGGGCGAACAATCCGCAGGCTGTCGGTATCTTTTTGTTTACAAAATATCTTGTACAGTTTGAACTTGCGGCGGTCATGCTGCTGGTTGCTATGATTGCGGGTATCATTCTTGTCAGTAAAAAAATGGACATCAGTCTGACGACACTGGACGAGCAAATTGAAAAAGAAGAATTTGATATAAAGGATGCAAAATGATTACCCTGACACACTATCTGGTGCTGACAGCAATCCTTTTTTCCATAGGATTGGCGGGTGTGATCCGAAGAAAAAATTTGCTGTTACTCTTCTTCTCGACAGAGATCATGTTGAATGCCGTTAATATCGGTTTTGCCGCAGTGGCGAAATATTACGGTGATTTGACAGGGCAAATGGTTGCATTCTTCATTATTGCGGTAGCGGCAAGTGAAGTTGCGGTAGGTCTGGGGCTGTTGGTACTTTGGTACAAGCGAACCGGTACAATCGATCTGGAATCAATGCAAGAGATGAAAGGATAAAATATGCAAAATTACGTATACATAGCGCTTTTCGCACCGCTTGCAGGTTCTTTGTTCGCAGCACTCTTCGGTGCCAGACCCAAAAATGTGATTACAGGTATCGTGACATCACTGCTACTATTTGTTTCATGGTTGGCATCGATGAAACTGCTGGGATATGTTGATGAACATCATGTCGTTCATGTGAAGCTGATGGACTGGATCGCAGCAGGTAATTTCGATGTCGATTTCGGATTTGTTGCGGATCAGGTATCTGTCATTATGATGGTGACCGTTACGACGGTATCGACCCTGGTTCATATTTATTCTATCGGATATATGGATCATGATAAAGGATTCAATCGATACTTCTCCTACCTTTCCGCATTCGTCTTTTCGATGATGGTGCTTGTCATGAGTGACAACTTCCTCGGACTCTTTATCGGATGGGAAGGGGTTGGTCTTTGTTCTTGGCTTTTGATCGGGTTTTGGTATTATAAAAAGGATGTACCGACAAGCGAAAATCCTGCCATCTCTCCTGCGTATGCCGCAAATGAGGCGTTTGTTATGAACAGAATCGCAGACCTTGGTATGTTGATCGGTATCTTTATGATTTACTGGAATATCGGTTCTCTCAATTATGAAACGGTTTTTGCGAATATCGGAAGTTTGGACGGCGGTACGATTACGCTGATCGGCATTTTCCTCTTTATCGGTGCGATGGGTAAATCGGCACAGTTTCCACTGCATACCTGGCTTGCTAACGCAATGGAAGGTCCGACACCGGTTTCAGCATTGATTCACGCCGCGACGATGGTTACTGCAGGTGTCTATCTGGTGGTGCGTAGTTTCGAAATCTATACATTGATTCCAAATGTAGGATATTTTATCGCATGTCTGGGTGCGTTTGTCGCGGTATTTGCGGCTTCGATGGCACTGGTAAACCTCGAAATGAAACGTATTATTGCCTATTCAACACTCTCACAGCTTGGGTACATGTTTGTAGCGGCAGGTTTAGGTGCATATTGGATTGCACTTTTCCACCTGATGACACATGCATTTTTCAAATCGGTCCTCTTTCTCGGTGCCGGTAACGTTATGCACGCTTTGGATGAAGAGAAGTATATTGATAAAATGGGCGGCTTGGGTAAAGTGATGCCGTGGACAATGTCGATTATGACGATTGCGTCACTGGCACTTGCCGGTATCTGGCCGTTTGCCGGATTCTTCTCGAAAGATAAAATTCTTGAAACCGCTTTTGCTGAGAATCACTATTTCCTCTGGATTATGCTATGGCTTGGTGCGGGTATGACAGCATACTACAGTTTCCGACTGATCATGATGGTCTTCTTTGGTGAAGAGCGTTATAAAAAATACGGCAAACATCCGCATGAAGCCTATCCGTATGTAATTGCCGCAATGGTACCGCTTGCTATTTTGGCTATTATCGCCGGATTCTTCGAGCATTCGTTTGTCGAGTATGTCACACAACTTTTGCCAGAGTATGAACCGCATGTTTCCAAAGGGGCATTCCTCTTCCTGCTGGTCGTGACACTAGGCATTGCGATTGGTGGTGTAACGCTGGCAGTTGTCAAATTTTCAAAAGGAAACTTCGACGAACTTTTCAAAAAACTGGGTGTATATGATGTATTGAAAAATCAATATTATATTCCGGACTTTTATCAAAAAGCGATCTGTGCACCTTATGCAAAAATGTCTGAGTATGCATGGAAAAAGATTGATATGCGAATTGTCGATGCAACGGTTGACTTTATCGCCGGAGTTATTTACAAAGCAGGTGACAAGGCAAGAGCGATGCAGACCGGTAACTTGTCGACGAATCTCAAATGGATGGCGTTCGGTTTTGTTGTTCTGCTTGCGGCAGCATTACTCTATAAGCCAGGTATGTAAGGAGCGCATGAATGGAATCACTACTGACATTATTGATATTTTTCCCTGCAATTGCGGGAATATTTGGATTTATGATCGAAAAGAGAGCGATCTATGCGTACGGAATTGCCGTAACGACGATAGAGTTTCTGCTCTCTTTGATGCTGTGGATCATGTTTGATGGAACCAATCCAGGATTTCAATTTGTTGAACATGCACCGCTCGTCAAAGAGTTCGGCATCAGTTACTATCTGGGAGTAGACGGTATTTCGCTCTTTTTGATCATATTAAGTACGTTTATGACAATGATCTCTGTCATCGGACTGACTATCAAAGAGGATCTGAAAAATATGATTATCACGATTCTCTTCCTTGAGATGACGATGGTCGGAGTATTTGCCGCACTCGATGTTATCCTGTTTTATATTTTCTGGGAACTTTCACTGGTACCGATGCTTTACATCATCGGTGCATGGGGTGCGAAGCTCAGAGTTTATGCCGCCGTCAAATTTTTCCTTTATACATTTGCCGGTTCTTTGCTGATGCTGGTCGGTATTTTGTATATGGCATACCTCTATCATCAAACGACAGGTACTTGGAGTTTTGCGATTCCTGACTGGCATGCGCTTCCAATCGACTTTACGACGCAGCTTTGGCTTTTTGCCGCGTTTTTTATCGGTTTTGCGATCAAAGTTCCGATGGTACCGTTCCATACTTGGCTTCCATATGCGCACGGACAGGCTCCGACAGTCGGTTCGGTCATCCTTGCGGCTGTCTTGCTGAAAATGGGTACTTACGGGTTTGTCAGATTCTCGCTGCCAATGTTTCCTGACGCATCGGTCTATTTCATCACACCGGTAGCAATCATCGCGATCATCATGGTCATATATACGGCGATGGTTGCGTATGCACAGGAAGATATGAAACAGGTGATCGCGTACAGTTCGATTTCGCATATGGGTGTGATTGTGCTGGGTACATTTGCGATGAACAGCGAGGGTATTACCGGTTCGATCTTTTTGATGTTAAGCCACGGTATCGTCAGCGGTGCGCTCTTCCTTCTGGTTGGTGTGATTTATGATAGAACCCATACCAAAATGATGCGGGAGTTTGGCGGTCTTGCCGCGGTAATGCCAAAATACGCAACCATTTTCGGTATTATGCTGATGGCATCAGTAGGTTTGCCGCTGACCATCGGGTTTGTCGGTGAGTTTTTGTCACTGCTCGGATTTTTTAAAGTTTCGCCAATTCTGACGGCACTTGGTGGTACCGGTATCATCCTCGGAGCGGTCTATATGCTGAGCCTGTTCAAAAAGTCCTTCTTCGGTGAAGTGACAAATCCTAAAAATAAAAACCTGAAAGATTTGACCGGTCAGGAACTCGCGGCATTAGTTCCGCTAGTGATTCTGGTAGCAGTTCTGGGTATTTATCCGAAACCGGTTCTTGATCCAATTGACAATAGTGTCAAACATATGATTGTCAAGATGGATAAAAAAGCGATGACACAAGAAGCGAAAGAACTCTTTGTCAAAGCAAACAGCATCAAGGAGGCCAAATAATGTTAGATCCAATTTCAATCGACTACGATGCGTTGAATATGGCTTCGCTGATACCGATGATCATCATGGTCCTCGGGGGACTTGCGATTTTGGTGATCGATCTGATCAAAGAGGATCTCTCCAAAAGTTTTTATGTCATGATCAGTGAACTTTTTATTCTCCTTTCGCTCGGTGCAGCTTTCGGGTATCACGGTGGAGAACGCGGTTTCTTTGATGCGATTTTGATCGATGGTATCGCAAAACTGGGTGAGGGGATCATTTTGATCGCTTCTGCGCTTTTTATTCCGCTGGCATTGACATCGAAAAGGTTTCATGAATTTTCCTATCCGGAGTTTTTTGCACTCTTCTTGTTCATGATCGCCGGGTTTATTTTTATGGTGACGACGGATAACCTCATTTTGATTTTCGTCGGTCTGGAGACATCCAGCCTCGCACTCTATACGCTGATTGCGATGCATAATCGACAAAAGAGTTTCGAAGCGGCGGTAAAATATTTTACGATGGGTGCGCTTGCGGCAGGTTTCTTTGTCTTTGCGATTTTGATTTTCTACGGTTTGACCGGAAGTGTTGAGTTGCACAAAATTAAAGAGGTTTTGATTGCAAACAATTTCCAGCCGATGGCAGGTGTGTTGGCAGGTGTTGTCTTCATCATCGCATCGCTTGGTTTCAAGCTCTCGATGGTTCCGTTTCAAACCTGGGTACCGGATGTTTATGAGGGTGCGAGTGCGGCGCTTGCCGGTTATATGTCGATCGTTCCGAAAATCGCCGGTTTTGTCGTTGCAATGCGTCTGTTCGAGATCTTTGTCCATGCAGATGTGACATGGGTCAAACACATTTTGTGGATTGTGGTTGTCGTGACGATGACCGCGACAAATATTATGGCGCTTGTGCAGGAGTCTGTCAAGCGGATGCTCGCATATAGCTCAATTAGTCATGCCGGTTTTGTGATGGCTGCGATTCTGATCGGTACGACGCAGGCAAACAGTGCACTGTTTCTCTACTGGATACTCTTTACGTTTACGAATCTTGGAGCCTTTACAATGCTTTGGGTATCAAGACATAAGAAAAAGGGTATCTGGCACAGCCGATACGACCATCCGTATGAGAAGTTTTCCGGTATGGTCAAATTTATGCCGGTCAATGCGGTGATTATGGGGATGTTTATGTTGTCGCTTGCCGGTGTACCGCCGTTTTCACTTTTCTGGGGTAAACTCTATCTGATGAGCTCTGCAGTCAACTCAGGATATATTGTACTGGCGATCATTATGGCGATCAACAGTGCTATATCGGTATATTATTATCTGAAGCTGATTGTCTATATGTTCCTTAGAGAGCCGCAAAAAGTGGATACGACGATCTATATGAAAAACGCTTCCACACCGTTGAAAACGATCATCGGGTTTGCAGCTTTCATGACATTGATGGCGACACTGCTGGTCAATCCGCTTTTGGAATTGATTACCAATTATGTCAAAGCGAGCGGATTTTAGTCTAAACTTCTGCAAACAGGCGATGCCTTCGGGCGTCGTCTGAAAAACC
>WGAE01000078.1 GCA_015489185.1 Campylobacterales bacterium | reverse complement strand
ATATCATAGTATCCAGGTTGACAATTATATATCATTATAATATAATTACAATAGATATATAAGGTATTTCATTGATCATAGAATGGAGTGAAGAAAAGAACAGAGTATTGTTGCAAAAACGAGGTGTGTCTTTCGAGATGGTTGTCGGAAAGATAGCCGATAAAAAGGTTTTGAGTGACAGTGTACATCCAAACAGAGAAAAATATCCGAATCAACGTATTTTTATTGTAGAAATTGATGGGTATTGTTATGTTGTACCATATGTGCAGGATGTAACAAAAATATTTCTCAAAACGATATATCCAAGTAGGGCGGCAACGAAAAAATACCTGAAAAAGGGAATAAAATGAAAAAGATGGATAAAAAGATTTTTGAACCCATAGATGAATATGAACAGGATTTGATTGAAGCACTTGAAAGAAATGATACGGTTTTGCAAAAGCCGGATGAAGAGAGATTAGAAGTACTGCAAGAGTCTGCAAAAGAGACACTTCGTTTGCTTGATACAAAAAAACAGATCAGTATTAAATTGAAAGAGAAAGATTTGTTGATTATCAAGCAAAAAGCGAAAGAGATCAGCATACCGTATCAAAATATTATCCAGGCGCTGGTACATAACTATGCAGTTGGAAAAATCAAACTTGAAATCTAAATAATATTGCCGTTACCGAAAGGTCAAGGTGACAACAGGATTAGATTTCCCTCCTTTTTGATAAACTCCAAAAACTTTGCAAAAAGTTTATCGTGACGCAGTGTCTTTGCGTCACCGATGCAGATCAGTTTGCGTCTGGCGCGTGTGACGGCGACATTGAGTCGTCTGGCATCTTTTAAAAATCCGATCTCTCCTTTTTCGTTTGCACGTACGAAAGAGATGATGATTATCTCCCTCTCCTGTCCCTGAAAACCGTCGACGGTTTTGGTTTCGACGGGAAGTTCATGATGTTCGAGCAGTTGTTTGATCGTTTTGATTTGCGCGGCGTATGGGGTGATGATACCGATATCCTCCGGTTTCGCACCCATTTGCAGGAGTTCGAGGGCAAGATCGACACAGAGTCTCGCTTCGGCTTCATTGTAGTAGCTGGTGGAGCGCTCGTTTTGCGCCTCTTTTGCGTCGGTTTGGTGCATATCCACAAAAGTAAGTGGTGAGGAAAGTGCGAGGATTTCGGGAAATTTTTGGCTTTTATGAAGTTCCAGATCTGCCAGGGTATGCTCTCTGACGCTCTCATCGGCGATTAGTTTACCGTCATAAAAGTGTTCGTTGGAGAACTTCATGATCTTTTCGTGCATACGGTACTGTACCTGTAACATTTTGGAAAGATTCGGGTGCTTATCGATCAATGCTTCAAAAAGGGTTTCCTGAAGTTTGGGATGGTTGCTAATGACCGTCGGCGGCAGTTGTTTGTGATCTCCGGCGATCACAAAACGATCCGCTTTGAGAATGGGAATGAGCGTTGAGGGGATCATCTGCTGGCTTCCTTCGTCAATGACGGCGAGGTCGAAGTATGCATCTGCAAGCATATCCGATTTTGCCATCGAGTTGGTCGCCAGAACGATATCCGCTTCTTCAATGATTTGCCGGTAAATCTGCGCCTCTTTGTCACGCAGATCGTTCGCTTTGGCTTCAATTTTTCTGTTCGCTTTGATCCAGAGTGCCATTGATTGGAGTGTCTCTTTGGAGATTCCGCGCTGGGTTTTGCCTTTGTGCACCAGCGAAAGAATTCGATCATGACTCATCCCCCTGCTTCTTGCGGCGGTGGGTTTGGCGTGCAGATCACGTTGCTGTGCCATCTCTTTGATCTCCAGCCACGCTGATTTCAGTGATTCAGCCGCGGTGTGTCGTTCAAACAGATAGTGGATTGAGTATTTTTGCAACTCGGTGGCGATGCGTACAGGGTGTCCGATACGCACGATTTTGCATTTGTGTTTTGCCAGACGTGCCAGCATATTGTCCACCGCGGTGTTGGAGTCGGCGGTTGCCAGTACTTTTTGATTTCGTGCGACTGACTGTAAAATCAGCTCGGTCAAAGTACTTGTCTTTCCCGTTCCCGGCGGTCCGTGGATCAGAAAAAGTGTTTTGCTACCCAGTGCTTTGGAAACCGCCTCTTTTTGGGAAAAGTTGAGTCTTGTATCTTTCGGCTCAAAGGGGACGGGTACCGCCGCTTCGGGTGTATCGAGTCCTAGAATGATATTACGCACTTTTTTCTGTCTTCCCCTGGCGTGCAGAAGTTCCAGGAGATTCTCTTCCATCCGTTTAAATGTGATGTCGTTGATATACAGATCGATACGAATATCTCTGGAAAGCGCCCATTTGGGCGGTGCGTTTTCAAACGCGACGGTGATGAAGTGGCGCTTTATCTCGAACACCGTACCGGTCAGATCGCTTTGCAGGGGATT
>WGAE01000077.1 GCA_015489185.1 Campylobacterales bacterium | reverse complement strand
ATATTCCTTAAAGTGTAATACGAAATAGTATGTCAAAGGCTCTTAAAAGCCTGACAAAAATGAAGGTTAATTGTTTTTTTTATATAATATTTAACCTACCAGTCAGGCTTTTTATAAACTACGATGAGAGGCTCAGACCGCAGGGAGGATTTGCCCTCGAAGGAGTAGTTTATAAAAAGCCTGATTTCAACAGGATATTTTCTAATCAAGCATAAAAAGGAAGAAATTGAGAGCGTTAATCAGTGTCAGTGACAAGAGCGGTGTGGTGGATTTTGCCAAAGAGCTGGAGAGTCTGGGATTTGAGATTGTTTCGACGGGCGGAACGTACAAGTTGCTGAAAGAGGCGGGGATCGATGCGATCGAGATTTCCGAGGTGACGAAGTTTCCCGAGATGTTCGACGGGCGTGTCAAAACCCTCAACCCGTACATCCACGGCGGGATCCTCCACAGGAGAGATCTGAAAGCGCATGTCGAAACGGCAAAGGCGCACGGCATCGTCGGGATCGATCTGGTCTGCGTCAACCTCTATCCCTTCAAAGAGACGATCGCCAAAACCGACGATTTTGAGGAAATCATCGAAAATATCGACATCGGCGGTCCGGCGATGGTACGAAGCGCGGCCAAAAACTTTGCCGATGTCATGATCGTGACCGATAAAAACGACTACGACGAAGTGATCCGCCGCCTCCAAAACGGCGAAAACAGTCTCGAATTTCGCAGAAGCCTCATGATCAAGGCATTCGAACATACCGCAGCGTATGATGCGATGATCGCCAACTACATGAATGGTCGTTTCAACGCAGGCTTCGGCGCGAAGCAGTTTATCGTCGGAAGCAAGGTGTTCGATACCCGTTACGGGGAGAATCCGCACCAGAAAGGGGCACTCTATGAGTTTGAAGATTTCTTCACCAAACACTTCAAAGCGCTCAAAGGGGAGGCGAGTTTCAACAACATGACTGACATCAACGGTGCGATCAAAATCGCCGCATCGTTTGGTACGGCACCGGCGGTGTCGATCATCAAACATGCCAACCCGTGCGGCTTTGCGATTAAAGAGAGTCTCTACGAGAGTTACGTCGAAGCGCTCAAATGCGATCCGGTCTCGGCATTCGGCGGTGTGGTGGCGATCAACGGCAGACTCGACAAAAAGCTTGCCGAAAAGATCAATGAGATCTTCACCGAAGTGATCATCGCGGCAAGTGTCGACGACGATGCGCTTGAAGTTTTCGCGAACAAGAAGCGGATCAAGATCTTCACGCAGGAGAGCGACTACTTGCAACTGGCAAACGACGCTTACGACTTCAAACATGTAGACGGCGGCTTTGTCTGGCAGGAGAGTGACAAGGTGCGTGACGAAGAGGTGCAAAATGCCAAATGCGTCACCAAAAAGGAGGCGACGGAGCGTGAGCTAAAAGATCTCGAGATCGCCTGGAAAGTGGCGGCACTGACCAAATCTAACTGTGTCGTCTACGTCAAAAACGGTGCGATGGTTGCGATCGGCATGGGGATGACGAGCCGTGTCGATGCCGCCAGATGTGCGCTGCAAAAAGCGAAAGAGAGTGGTCTGGACGTTACCGGTGCGGCACTGGCGAGCGAAGCCTTCTTCCCGTTTAGAGATTCGATTGACGCGGCGGCAGAAGCGGGTGTGAGTGCGGTGATCGAGCCGGGCGGCAGTATTCGTGACGATGAGGTGATCGAAGCGGCGAACGAACACGGTATGAGCCTCTACTTTACGGGTGTGCGACACTTTTTGCATTAATTCCGAAGTTTTTTGGGTCGATATAGAAAGAAAAAAGGGAGAGTATGATAGCACGGGTTCTGGTCGGACGATTCGGGGGGATATTTGCGCTTAAAGAAAAAGCGCTCAAAGCAAGTGGCTTGAAGCGAAAACTTTTGACGACACTTTACTATATGTACCAGTATGAAAACGGCAGCAGTGTCAATATCGTTACCGAATTTGCCGGACCTCCCTGCCTGCCGCACGATCTGAAGGCGATTTTCATCTCCGGACCCGCGAAAATCGGTAAAAACTGTGTCATCTTCCATAACGTCACGATCAATGCGATCAACCAGATTGACCACCCGCACTTTGGTGCACCGGTCATCGGAGATGACTGCTACATTTCGCCTGCCGTGACGATCATGGGCGGCTGCAAAATCGGTAACAACGTCTACATCGACGCCAACGTGACGATCACCGAAGATATCCCCGACAACTCCGTCGTCGAAGTGCTGCAGGACGGAAGCCAGAGGATCACCACCTATCCGCCCGAAAATCCGGTAGATACGAAATACTACTCCCACAACGGCAGGAAGTGGATCTGCAACGAGGGCGGCGGCTGGCAGGATGTGACAGATGAGCGGAAGCTGCGAAAACTTTTCGAGATGTACGGTAAATAGATCACCGTTCAAGAATTTGGTCAAACGGTCGATAGATTCATGAAATATCAATCATAAGGATTAAATATATCATGAAACGACTCTCTTTTTTTCTTGCGCTTTTGTTATTTTACGGATGTAACAGTGCGACGGAAGGAACCCCGCTGGCACACCATCAGCGCAATCCCGCACTGAATGAATTCAATGCGGATATGATAGCCTGGCATACGGATAACGGCGAAGGGCTGCGGATGTATACGGATGATCAATATCTCTATCTGCAATTTGATCACAGTCGTGTACCTGCGGAAGAGTCGAAATATATTCAATTCATCATCGACAGCGATAATAATGTTTCGACCGGGAATCTGACGACCGAAAACGGCGCTGATTATATTGTCGAAAACGGTTATCTCTTCCGTGCGAAACAACCGGACAAATGGGACTGGGAAGAGATCGGCAAGGTCGATTCGGTTGTCGAGCCGCAGCGTGATACGGTACGTATTGAAAAATCGAAGTTAGAGCCGTTTTCAGATAACTTCTGCGTCAATGCCGAAGTACTCAACCAAAGACTTGAGCCGATTCTCTATTCACCAGATGCCAAAGATGCCGAGGGAAATCATCTCAAAACCCACTATCTCAAACCGTAAAAAATTTACGAAAAAGGAGCATCGCCAGAATTGTCGCGCCGACACTTAAGAGAACGTTGAGCGCGATGTTGGCGAAGGCGCGCATCCACGCGTTCTGTCGATTAACATCGTTTTCGCGTATGAACTATTCAATAACCGTAACATTCCCTGGTTAAAGATATGAAATCTGCTTAATCTTTACAAAAATAGTTATTTTTGCTACAATATTGTAAATCACTTAGGGGAGAATGTTGTGAAACGAGCAGTCAATATACGATTAGATGAAAAGGTGATAGCTACGCTCGATCAATTAAGTGAGGAACTTCATGCAACGAAAACTGAAATTATTGAAAAAGCAATAGAACTTTTTAGTAAAGAGAAGAAGTTAAAGCAAAATTCTCTCTTAAAGTTTGCAGGTTCACTGAAAGCATCTGAAGCAGAGAAGATGCTTAAGGCAATTAAAGAGGATAAAACAAGTAAAGAGATCGATTTTAGTTTATGAGAAGATATGTTATCGATAGTGATATGCTGATCTATTTTATGAAGGGTCAAAAAGAGGTGGTAAATGCATTCATAAAGATTGCACCGTCAAATCTCTATACAACAAGAATCAACTATACCGAATTGCTTTATGGTGCATATAATTCCGACAGAGTCGAAAAGAATTTAGAAAAAGTTAAAGGCTTTTTAGCGCATTTTCAGATACTGGAGTTTGATCAAACTGCAAGCAAAATTTTTGCAGAAACGAAAGCGCAGCTAAAAAGAGAAGGTAATCTGATTCAGGATATGGATTTAATGATAGCAGCGATTACGATGAGTAAAGGGTATACGCTCGTCTCCAATAATCAAAAACACTTTCAACGAATAAAGAAATTAGATCTGATAAATTGGATGGAATAGGTAAAACAAAAGCCGATTCAGCCCCTGCGTTACCTGTCTTAAACCGTAAAAAATTTACGAAAAAGGAGCATCGCCAGAATTGTCGCGCCGACACTTAAGAGAACGTTGAGCGCGATGTTGGCGAAGGCGCGCATCCACGCGTTCTGTTCGATCAGCATTGTTGTTTCGTATGAAAATGTCGAAAATGTCGTCAAAGCACCCAGAAATCCGGTAATAAAAAGGGCGCGGTATTCGGGAGCGACGATCTGTTCAAACCAGAGCGCCGCAAAACCGATGATAAAACTCCCCAGTACGTTGACGCTCAGCGTTCCGACAGGGAAAAAGGCTCCCGTGAGTTTTTGCACCGCGCCTGCGATCAGAAAACGCGAAATTGCTCCCAAAAATCCACCCAGACCGATATAGAGCAATACCATTTTAATCCTTTTGCCCGTTTTTATGTTTGTAGCGGATCACTTCGACATCACTGAGCGTTACCAGCCCCTCATCCATGATCGTATCGAGTACTTCCAGGAATGTTTCGATCTTTTCCGGTGCGTCGATGATCTCAATGACCAGCGGCAACGATTGCGAAAGAGCAATAATATTGTAACTTTTCAGTTCCGAATGAATACCCATCCCGCTGATACTTTTATAAACCGTCGCACCGCTGAGACCGCTCTCTTTTGCCTTTTGCAGGATCACTTCCCAAAGCGGCTTTCCGTGGTATTTGTCATCGGTATCGATATAGATTTTAAGCAGTTTTTTCTGTCCGAGCAGTCGTTTCATAATGGCGCCTTTATTCAAGTTTCAGATCGATATTATAGTACTTTTTGACTACATTTTTGAAACTCTCAAGCAGTGTCACAGCGTCGGTTCCGTCGTCGGGGTAGGTTACGATCGAGTCACAGAGTTTTTGATCGAGAAACTCCTGCAATCCGTTGAGTAATTCGTTGGCACCGTTCCAGTCCGTTTTAGGCAGGAGAATGATGTAGTTACCTTCATATTCGAAAATAATGTCACTGTCACGGAAAACGATCTGAATACTCTTTTTGATTTCGATGTTTTCGTAATCGTCCATTTTCAGAAAGAGCAGGGAAAATTCCGCCAGTTCGGGTTCTGAGAAACGTTCGATCAGTGCGATATGGTGCGCGACGAGTGCCTTGAACGATGCGAGCGGGAAAAATGTATTCTCTCTGTTCTCCATGCGTGACTACCTTTTAACGATTTGTTTTTTCATAGTATCGGCATTATGTTGGTAAACTTGAATATGTTGTAGCCGTTTTTATATTCGTAAACAAGTTTCATTTTATGTGCTTTTAAAATACTGTCGACGATGTAAAGCCCCAGTCCGAAACTTTTACTCTTTTTGTCGCTCCCTTGAGTAAAAGGTTCGATATAATATTCCAGATCGTGTTCGAGTTTTTTGCCTTTGCTGAGAAAATCGATGCTATCCTCTTCGGCGTAAACAAGTACCTTGTTATCTTCGGAATATTTGATACCGTTGTCGATCATATTTTTGATCGCGATACTGAAGAGTTTGAAATCGACTTTCAGTTGCAGATCTTCCTGAATCGTCAGTTCGATATGGTTTCGGTCCGCCATCGAAATATCGATCGCTTCGTCGATGATATCGATAATACGATAGATACGCTTTTTCAGGTAACTGCCGTCGACGGTGATCTGCTCAATCGCGATAAATTCATTCAGCAGACTCTCCAGACGCTGAAAGACGGAGATGAGGCGCTGTTTCTGTTTGCCCGGTGGCAGCATCTCCGCCGAGAGCATCCCTTTGGTGATCGGTGTTTTGAGCTCGTGCATAATGTTACGTAAAAAGAGTTTACGGGAGTTGTTCAGCTTTTTGATCTCGTTGACGGCATTGTTAAAGGCGTTTGCCACTTCCGAAATTTCGTCGCCGCGATCCATCTTGCAGTCGATGTCGAGATCTCCCCGTCCGAATTTGTCGATTTCATTTTTGAGTTTTTTGATCGGCGAGAGACGAGAAATGGTCCACAGATACGCCAGAAAGAGGACGATGAAGATACTACCGAAGATGATTTTAATATAGAGAATCTGCGTGCGGTAGGGTTTAAAGGCTTTGTCAAAAAGCAGAATCGCTTTGTTGTTGACCGATTCGATCAGCAGGTAGTTGCTTTTTTTGTAGTAGTAGATGGCGCTGCTGCCCACTTTTGTGCGCACTTTTTGAAGCACTTCTCCTTTCTGGAGGACATTTTTGATGCGTTTGGTATCTTTGACCAGCTTCATGTTGTAGAGTGCTAGATCGCGTCTGAATGACGCATTGACAGGCTGGGTCAGCAGACGGTAGAGTGTCGCGCGTGCGACGATCGAATAGCGCTGGTTAAGTTCCTGGGTATACTTCTGTTTGTCATATTTGATCATGTAGAGATACGCTACGCCGACCGCCATTGCGGCGACCAGAAAGATAAAGGTAATATTGTAGAAGATCGATTTTTTCATACGCGGTTACGACTGGGTGAATTTGTAGCCGACTCCTCTGACAGAATGGATATAGGTAGCATTTTTGGGAGTTTCACCCAGCTTTTGACGAATACGACCGATGATGACGTCGATACTTTTGTTTGAACTCTCCTCGCTGATCGCCTCGACATTGTAGATCAGCTCCTCTCTGGAGACAACCCCGCCCTCCTTATGGATCAGATATTTCAAAATGCCGTATTCGGCTTTGGTCAGTTGCAGCGGTTTACCTTTGAAGATAATCGCCTGCTGTTTTTCATCGACTTCGAGATCTTTATGTTTTTGTATTTTGCGTTCCGTGCTGGCAAATTCGTTGTTTTTACGGCGCAGGAGACTTCTGATACGGGCTTCAAGTTCTCTGGGGTTGTAAGGTTTGGGCAGATAGTCGTCCGCCCCGCGCTCCAGCGCTTCGACCTTGTCCGTAATATCGTGTCTGGCGGAAGAGATGATAATCGGTATATCGTGCCATTTGCGAATATCGCTACAGACCTCCAGCCCGTCCAGCCCGGGGAGTGTCAGGTCAAGAATGACCAGATCAAATTTATGTGTATTGAGCGTTGAGAGCCCCAGAAAGGGATCATCAATATTGGTCACCTCCATATCAAACTGCGCCAGATACTCGGTCAATATTTCCGCCAGTTCGGCGTCATCTTCGATCATGAGAATTTTGATCATCGTACCATCCTGATCTATCGGGTGTGGGATTTTGCTTTAAACAATAATATAGTATAAACCGTTATACATTTACCTTAAAAAGGTATCATAAATATTTTATATTAGCAATGTCGTACATTGTAATGATTGACAAAAACGGATGGCAAAGCATGTTTATGAAAATTACCGATTATCTGGAAAAACATGAAAACGCCCTCAGGCAGATGCGCGAAAATCTTACAAGTTATCTGCATATGGCGTCACTGCTCTGTTACGAAGCGCCGCTTCGCGGAAACAGTGTGATTGTCGTTGCCGAAGGTGCGAGCAGATGGGTTGCCGCCTGGATGGTCGCACAGTTGCGCCAGAGTGCACCCGGTGCGGATGTACGCCTCTTTGAAGCCAATGAGGAGGCTTTTGCCCGTTATGCGACGGTTGTCAAAGAGATGGATACGATTCTGGTACTTGGGGCAGGTGTCCAAAGCGAGATGCTGGGGCAGTTTCTGGAGGAAGCGAAAGAGAAAGAAGCCAAACGGGTGGTGCTTTGCGGTGCGCGACACAGCGACTCTTTTGCAAGTTTTGACGCAAAGGTTGAATTGCCCGCAACCGATGCCGATGAAATCTGTATACTCCAGATGGTGGTGTGCGGTATGATCTCCGATGCGATCAAATCGGTGGTATCCGCTTCATGAAGATACTTTTTATCGCGTTGACGAAACATCAGTATCGCTATTTTCGTACATTACGTCAACATCTCTCTTTGAAATCCGAACTGCTTTTTCTTCCCTCTTTGCGTCTTGATTTGCAAGGTTTCAAAGAGGTCGTACAAGTCGATACGGATGTGATCTGTCGCCTGAAGTGCCGTGAAGTCGACGCAAAATATCGCAACCGTTTCAAAGCGACGCTCTACAAGCGTTTTCTTAAGATGCAGATTCCGTTTGTGATCGCCGCCGTCTCACGGGCGATACGGAGATTCGATCCCGATATTGTCGCGTTTTGGAACGGAAAGAAGTTTCATCAGGCGCTGGGGGTGGAGACGGCAAAACGGTACGGAAAAAAGTGCCTCTTTTTCGAAAACGGTCTTTTGCCGGATACGACGCAGGTCGATTTTGCGGGTGTGAACGCCTCAAACAGTGTTCCAAGAAACACCGCCTTTTATCGCACGCTTTCGTTTGATACGTCGTGTCGGCTTCCGACCAAACTGCAGGTCAGAAAACCGGTACGCACTCAAAGAACGCTGGCGCAAAAGGCGTTGCCGCAGCGCTATATCTTCGTACCGTTTCAGGTTGCGTATGATACGCAGATTATCCACCATTCACCGTGGATACCGGATATGTACGCGCTTTTTGATCTGGTTACCGAGGCTGCGAGAGAGACAGGGTGGCACTTTGTACTCAAGGAGCATCCGAGTGATCGTGTCAGCGACTATCGGATACTTCATGAGCGTACAAATGACAAAGTCGTTTTTTCGGATGAAAACACCCAGAAGCTGATCGAAAACGCGGAAGCGGTTATGACGATCAATTCGACAGTCGGTATCGAAGGGTTGCTTTTGGGCAAGCCGGTCATCGTCCTGGGGGAAGCCTTTTTCGCGATTGAGGGGATTGTCCATACCGTCTCGGATGCGCAGAGCCTTTTTCGGTTGCTTGAGAGTAAACGGCTTTTTGCAAACGATCCCCAACTTATCGAAAAGTTTTTAAAATATCTTTACTGTGATTATCTGGTACCCGATTCCTGGAAAAATCCGACTCCACACCATTTTCAGGCGATTGAAGCGAAAATTTCGCGGGAAATAAGAAGAGAAGTTTGATGATCAATTACTTTTTGCACCGTTTCAACAAAAATGACTTTCGTATTGTCATGACGATTCTGGTTAAAAACGAAGCGGATATTATCGAAACGAATATCCGTGTGCATGCCGCGTTGGGGGTGGATGCGTTTGTCGTGATGGATAACGACTCGACAGACGGGACGACGGAGATTTTGCGGCGTCTGGCACGCGAATTTGAGATTGTGGTGATTAATGAAAAAGGTCTCTATAATCAGGCGGTATGGATGAAGCGGCTGGCGACAGAAGCGAAACGGATCGGTGCGGACTGGGTGATCAACAACGATGCGGATGAATTCTGGATTCCTTCAGACGGTAAGTCGCTTCGCGAACTGCTTGGGTTTAAGGGGAGTGTCGTGACCGTGCAGCGTTACAATATGGTACCCCAACGGCGATTTGCGGATGAAGCGATCCCGTTTTATCAAATGCGTTATCGTGTCGAAAATCCGGTTTATTATCAAAAAAAGTATCAGCAGCATCATGAGAACGTTTCGATTGTACTTGCCAAAATCGCTCCCAAAGTGATCACCAATCCGCACGGTCTGCTCTGGATTCGAGGGGGCAATCACAAAGCATTGCATATCGGCAATTTTCGCGACTATTTCAGACATTACGACAAGATCAGGCGACTTGACGGAATTGCCGTCTATCACTATCCGATCCGCAGTTTTGCGCAGTTTGAAAAGAATATCCGAAACCGGAAAATGTTGCTTGAATCACGCAGACATATTCGTATGGGACCGCACTACAGACGCTGGGTACGGCTTTTAAATGAAGGGAAACTTTTTGATGAGTATCGCGACAGACTGCTCTTTGACGATACGGCGATTTCTGTGTTTGAAAAGTACGGCGTCATGGTCGAAGATGCCTACCCCGCGTCACGGATCGGGCGTTTGCTTTCCGGTGAGTGAGCGTTTTTTTTATAATAGGCTTTGCAACCGAACAATAAAGCGGTGAAGAAGATGACATAGTTGACGCCCAGATTGAAATGAAAGGGCGTATCGGTCATGAAGAGAAAAAGCAGCGATATTGCATAGATTTTCGCATAAGGATCGCAGATGCCGAAATCTTCATGAAAAAAGAGGTAAAAGAGCCAGAGTAACAGTAAAAACGCAATGATTCCGCTGTCGACCCACGCTTGTAAAAACTGATTGTGCAGATGGCGAAGATGCATCATATAGGCTCTGTTGGGAAAATGTTTTTGTTGCATCTTTTGAATCGCCGTTTTGGAAGCACCGATGCCGGCACCTTCGAGGGGATGCGCTTTGATCACTTCAAAAGCGGCGAGCCAGACTGCGACGCGTTGCCCGAAACTGGTTTGCATCTCTCCATGCAGCAATTTTTCAAAACTCTCTTTGGTATAGTGCATCCGCTGCTGAAATATGGGACTGACCCGGTAGGCGACCAGATAGAGCAGTCCGAGCGCGAGCAGTGTCGCAAATAACGTTTTATAGCTGAAGTGATAGTGGTGCCGGACAAAATAGAGTGCCGTAAAGATAAAAGCGAGTTGCCCGGTTCTTCCGCCGTTGAGGAAGAGATTTGCCGTCGCGCTGAGCGCAAATAGGAGATAGAAGAGTTTGAGAGAGCGTCGCTCTTCATGTGCGAAACGTACGAGCAGAATGAAAATCGTAAAGACCAGAAAGATACTGTAATAGGTGTGGTGCAGGAAGGGCGTGGGATCTTCGGGTGAAGCTTTGGGCAGACTCCAGAGATGAAAAAAGATACCGTAAGAGACGATTTCGGAGATGAACATTGCGGTAAGAAAAGCGCTGATGATTTGTCGCAGCAGTTTTGTGTCGACGATGGTCAGCAAGACCGGGACAATCAGAAATTTGTATCCGAATTTGGCGAACCAGAATGAAACCGCGTTGGTGCCTGAACCGTTTGTGTATCCGCCGTAAAGGGTTTGGCTCCAGGTTATGGAAAGCAGTGTGATGAGTGAAAACAGACTCAATAACCAGAAGATCGGCATCTGTTTCAGTCTGTGCCATTTGGTACGCAGATTGCCCTCGAAAATCCAGAGCGCAAAGATGATGACCGCCAGACCGTTCATCAGAAAAAATTTAAACGGCAGGGAAAAAGCAAAAAGTATAAGTAAATAATTGATATATTTTCTCAATGCCGGATGCCTTCCAAAGTCGTGCATACCATTTTAGCAGGTTACGTTTAAGAAGAGGAGTAAATCATCGCGAAACGAAAGAGAATTGTGCTGCTTGTGCGTTCAATGCGCGGCAGAGGCGTCGAAAAGAGTTATCTCGATCTGACACTGGGGTTGCAGCGACTGGGCGTGGATGTGCATCTTATTTTACGCGAAGCGGAGTTGCTGCTTGATGTCAGTGAGGTTGAAAATCTGCATATTTTGGAAAAATCGGGTGAGGTAACACCTGCCCATCTTGGAGAACTTTTACGACAACTTCATGAAGCCGAACCGATCGATCTGATTATCTCCTCCAATCTCTCCTATCTTGAAAAGAGCGGTTCTACGCATCCCAATA
>WGAE01000076.1 GCA_015489185.1 Campylobacterales bacterium | reverse complement strand
GTACAACACCGAGCAACGCAACCGTCACACCCTGTGCAAAGTAGAAAAAGTCGGAATCGAGACTACCGAGATCCTTCATGAACAAAGCGATTACCAATAATACAATACTTGCGCCCGTTGAAAGATACCCCGCAAATGTAAAGAGGCGAATATTGAGCACATACCCAACAACAAAATCACCAAATCCGCACAGAAACATCCACAACATAAAGAGTGGGACGATTAAATCCTGTTTCGCGAGAAACGCAGACATCACAACGGCAAAAATTGATAACAGCGTATATGTCGAAGCGATGAATTTCTGTTTACGCGTACAGCTTTCGATATCGTAATCTTCATTCACTCTCTTCGTCAAAAAGGCTTCGATCGCAAACCCTATCCCCATCATGAACAAAGAAAAAAGTGTCCCCTGTAACACAGAAGATTTTATCAAAGGTGGCAAGACAAACGTCATGATCGTTGCGATCACACCCCAGACAATCAACGCGTTGTAGTTATAGGGAAAGAACGCATCTTTATCTATCAAAACCGATTTGATCGCATCCAGATGTGCCAGCGCCTCCTCTTTGTGAAGCCCTTTTCGCTGTGCGTCACCCATTTATTCTCCTTTGCAAATTACTTTGTGATACAAAGTATATAATAAACCCGTACAATTTGTCAAGCAATCCTATACAACAACATACCCGCTACAATAAAATCCCCATGCTTCCCAGTGCAAGAAGAGTAAAAGATAAGCAATCCATTGCCACTGTGGACGCATACAGCTTCCCACGCGTCTAAAAAGCAGAAAGAGAATGATCACGACAATCAAAGAAACCGGGAAATTGGGTATCGCCGCAAACGGAGTGATAAGAAACCAGAAAAATCCCAAAAGTGCCTTTTTTAAACCGATTCCAAGAAAGAAATAAACCAAAACAGTGATCGCCCAGGAAATAAAAAATGCGATCATGAAATGGCGTAGATTCAAAAACATTTTAATGACAATGGAGTCTCAGGTAGTATTTCGGATTTTCAAAATTACCGGGTAGTCGTATTTTTACAAAAAACTTTTTCTGTTCTTTGGGAAGCAAATCGTTAACAATCTCCTCCTCCGCTTCCACGACATTGTTGTTTTTCCCGACATCTCCCATAAAATCAAACGACTTGGTAGGTTTGAAATAGGTTCTGGCACGCCTGCCGGCAGGGCTATTGACAACACGTACTTCAAGCGTACAATACCCTATCTCATAACTTCCGCTATTTTCAACAATTCCCCGCACAATAACACTTTCATGCGCCATATCCTGTTGGGTCGTGTAACTGAGTATCTTACCCTTTTTGGTATATTTATCCAAAACAATCAGTGTGATCACCGCCGCGGTAACGGTCAGTAAAAATGATGCAAAAATCATTGTCAGCATCGTTTTAAGACGCATTTCTCTGGCGGACAGAATCGTCAATACAATAAAAAGCAGTACAAAAAACGCTATCGTCAGCCAGTGCCATATCGTCATATGTATCATTAAAAACACTCCACTTTTTGCCTGACGGCATATCTCTTTTTCGGTAATGCAAAATGGTCAAAAACAACTTTATAGGGTAGCATTCCATCCTGCTTGAGCGGTTTTTCGATTTTCAGCATCATCTTTCGTATCGGCTTGAGACGATATAACATCGTCAAATATTTATTCTGATCTTTACGGACAATATCGACAAAAACACGGCACCCACGGAGATCAATTTTCCCGTTGTTGCGAATATTGCCTAAAACAATCAGATTCTTCGAAAAGGGAAGTTCCGTCACGTTTCGATCTATAATCGTTACGTTTCTGACTGTCTGGTCAAGCAAATACTTGATCCCAAACGGTCCTGCCGACATTAAAATCAAAACAATCAAAATAAGAGTGAGAGAAAAACCGGGACTGCGTTTAGCAAGTAGAACCGAAAGTAAAATCAGCACTATCAAAAAAGCACCGAGCCACCCGTATGCAATATAATCATACAGACTCAGATGGTGCAGATAATCAATGATCCTCGCTTTCAGATCGGTCAGGTGCAGTGGCATTGGCTTTTCTCATCTTTTTCTCTTCAATTCCGCTCAAACCGAATCGTCTGCGTAACTCTTGTTTAATCTGATCCGGATCGATATTTTTACTACCTAAAGCCACAAGCACATGAAATGCCAAATCCGCCGCTTCGTAGACAATCTCTTTACGATCGTTATCTTTAACCGCAAAACAGAACTCGCCTGCCTCTTCAACTACCTTTTTCAGGATACTGTTTTCCCCTTTATCCAATAGCGATGCGACATACGAAGTTTTTGGATCGGCAGATTTTCTCTCCAGCACGATGTGATAGAGTTTGTCGACAATACTGTAGTTTTCCAGCGCTTTTTCATCTGCATCGGCAACCACTTCCGAAGTGTCTAGTTTAGTAAAAAAGCAGGAGGGTCTGCCGGTATGACACGCCGCACCACCGACTTGTTCAACCTTCAAAAGCAAGGTATCGTTATCACAGTCGACAAAAATCTCTTTGATCAACTGGACATTGCCGCTCGTCTCTCCTTTCATCCAGATGCGCTGTTTGCTTCTGGAGAAGTAGTGCGCCTTGCCTGTTTCCAAACTTTTTTGTAACGCTTCACGGTTCATATAGGCAAGCATCAAAACTTCACCGCTTCGATAATCCTGCGCAATAGCCGGGACAAGATCGCTCTTTTCCCAGTCTATACGCGCGAGTATCTTCTCTGTTTGCATCAATGTGTTGCCGATGTTGTCTTCTGTTTATCTTTGGCATCGATCCAGATATTGGGCACAGAACCTCCCGGCGTCAGGAAGATTTTCGAGTCTTTATTCACTTTCAACGCCTCGTTAAATTTGCCCTGCACCTGAATCTGTTTGAGCTTCAGTACTTCCGCATTCAGACTTTTACCGATCACTTCGTTGGCGTACGCGTTTGCATCCGCTTCGATCTTGATGGCATCGGCAGCACCCTGAGCACGAATTTTGCGCGCGTCGGCATCACCCTGTGCGAGCGCTGCTTTTTTCTCAGCTTCCTGTTTCGCACGTTCTACTTCCAGTTTTGCTCTGTCTGCCTCCTGTTTGGCAATCTGTACTCGCTCAATCTGCTCAACAATACGCGGAGGCAAAATAATCTCACGCAGATTGACGGTCACAAGCTCGACCGGATGTCCCTTTTTCTTTTCGATCTGTTCTTCAATTCCATCTCTAATCTGTGCCGCAATCTCATTACGTTTGACCGGCAACTCTTCCGCTTTGTACTGTCCAATCACACTGCGCACGACATCCCGCACAATCGGATTGATAATCTTCTCCTCCCATGAAAAACCGTACGTTGCAATCGTTTGCGGTGCCGTTTCGGGTCTGAGTCTGTACTGAACGGTAATATCGATTGAAATGATCAAGCCGCGTTTATCCAGTGCGGTAATCGGAGAAGCGTTTCTGACCCCGGTTTCCCGACCAAGTGCAATATTGTCCGCCGGTTTTGTCGTGTAGTTGATGCTACGAACTTTCGTATCGACGATTTTGATCGTCTGGATAAAAGGCAAAAAGACATGAAAGCCCGGACCGAGCGGTTCCGGCTCATATTTCCCCGCAGTCGCTTTAATACCGACTTCACCCGATTCAATGACGACAAACGGTTTAGCAATCACGATCAAAACAACCAATGCCATCAACAGATACAAAAGTCCCGTTTTTTTACTAAAATCTTTCAAAAA
Source organism: Campylobacterales bacterium (assembly GCA_015489185.1). Classification (GTDB taxonomy): domain Bacteria; phylum Campylobacterota; class Campylobacteria; order Campylobacterales; family QNZT01; genus QNZT01. The sequence continues at coordinate 3,601 of WGAE01000076.1, read as the reverse complement.
CTCAGGAGGAGTCGATCTTCCTCCACCGCCACCGCTGTTTTTGTCGTTTTTCCCGCTACCGTTTTTTTTATTAAAATAGTCGTTCAAATCTGCCGGCATCATATTTCCTTCATGTAATTTAGTTGATATATGTCAAATGTTTCAGATATTTTTCGTTTTTACCCGCAACGACATCGAAATAGGCACTTTGAAGACGCTCGGTGATCTCTCCTCTGGAACCGCATCCGATCACTCTGGCGTCAACTTCACGTATCGGTGTGACCTCTGCGGCTGTGCCTGTCAAAAACGCTTCATCCGCAATATAAATCTCTTCTCTGGTGATTCTTCTGCGAACCACTTCGATTCCCATATCTTCCGCAAGGTCGATTACCGTTTGCTGCGTGATCGATTCAAGAGAGTTATCGTTGGGAGGAGAGATCAGTTTGCCGTCACGTACCATAAAAAAGCACGCACCGCTTGCCTCGGCAATATACCCCTGATCGTCACGAAGCAACGCTTCATCGTATCCCGCTTCAACCGCTTCATATTTCGCCATCTGCGAATTCAGATAGTTAGCAACCGCTTTGGCTTTTCCCATTCCGGAAGTATTGGGTGTACGTGTCATCGAAGCAATTTTAAGACGAATGCCGCGTTTGAGTCCCTCTTCACCAAGATATGCACCCCATTTCCACGCCGCAATACTGACATTTACCGGCGCTTCTTTATGATAAAGCCCCATCACGCCGTATCCCAAATAGACCAGAGGACGGATATACGCACCTTCGTACAATTCGTTTTTCTGCAACAGTTCAACCTGCGCACGGTTCAACTCTTCCAGAGAAAACGGTACATCCATCAATGTCATTTTTGCAGAATTAAGCAGACGTTTTGTATGTTCATGAAGTTTGAATATCGCACATCTGCCGTCAACTGTTTTATACGCTTTGGTACCTTCAATCGCACCGTTACCGTAATGTAGTGTATGCGTCAGCACATGAACTTTGGCATCATCCCAGTTGACGAATTCTCCGTCCATCCATATATACTTCGCTTTCTCCATTCTCCGTCCTGTCTGTTTTTAGTGGTGATTATATCGAAAATAGTTAATACTCAGTTAGTAACTGCAGGTTTTCGGCACAGAGTTTCTGCCAACTGCTATCCTGGACAATTTCTCCGCATTTGGTGAAGAATTGAATCGCTTCTCTTTTTTTATGCAATGCGAGGCTGATCTCTCCCGCCATATAGAGTACCTCGGCTTTCTCTTTGTCGTTGAGTTTACGTCTGAGCAACGGCAATACGACATCCAGTGCTTTTCGGTTCTGTCCGGTTTTCATCAGTGTATGGGCATACAAAATATCTACTTTCGGTGAATAGGTGTCAATATGGTATTTTTTCTGTAAATCCAGCACCTTTTTTGCGTAATTCATCTGCAGCATCACGTCGTTTTTCTTTTGGGCGTATCGTATCACCTTCATGAAGAGGTCAATATTGCGTAAATCATTTGGAAATTTCTTTTCAATCTGTTTGACAATGGTCAGCATCAAGTCGTCGTAATTTCGCAGGTTATAATAAGCTTCGGCAATATCATACAATATCTTCTCATATTTCGGTTCATGAAGCATTCGACTCAGTTTGAGTATATCATCACCGACTACAATTACTTTTTTGTTTTTATCCAGTTTTTTATAGAGTCTGCTCATCAGATAGAGCCAGTGCAGTTTTTCGTGTAAATTTTTGGTTTGCAAACGGTGATCCGCAAGCTTTTTGGCATCTTTGAATTTCCCGGTATCCAGATAACACAAATAGAGTTGTTCATCATATTTTGCCGGAAGTGTCAAATTGTGTTCGGCAATCATTGCTACTGCTCTTTCACATGCTTTTTTACCAAGTGCTTCCTCCGCACCTTTTTCCGCCGCTTCTTTGACATATTTATCAAGTTTATATCGAGAAAGCATTTTTTGCATTTTCAGAACTTCATCGTAACGTTTCAACTTGATTAAGAGTTTTGCTTTCTCTTCCAGTGCTCTTTTTTGAATATCTGCCTGCGTATATCGTTTCAAAACCTGATCGATAAAAGAGAGTTTTTTGGTTAAATTCGCATCTTCATTGAGCAACATCAGCATATCAAGATGTCTGAGCACAAACGGTTTGTTTTTCCCTTTGGGATAGATTTTCAGATATTTGTTATAAAGGGCAATCGCTTTTTCTCTGTCACCTTTTTGCTCTTCCCAGTAGGCATACGACTTGAGCAGTTCATCACCAAATTGCTTATCATTCACATCTTGAAGAATCTTTGCAATTTGCAATGCGGTATCATAGTCATCAAACGCGGCAAACTTTTTTGCAATTTTAAAACTTGTTTGATAATCCTCTTTGAGAAAGTCAGGATTGCTTTTGATAATCTTTTCAATATAAGTTTTCGCCTTGGACGGTTCATCAAAGTCCAGATATGCATTTGCCGCATCTCGTGCCGCAACGGATGCGGTATGAATATCTTTTGTCGAAAAGAGAATATCTTTAAAAATCTTCAGCGCCTCTTTACGACGCTTTTTTTGTTTGTAGATCGTCTCTGCAAAATAGATCTGTGCCAGTTGCGTATATTTATCATTGCCAAATCCGCTTTTAAGCAGTTGCAAATACTTTTCCGCGAGTTTTAATCTCCCTCTGCCCAGATAGCTTCGAATCAGAAACATATACGCTTCGGTAATATGACGACTCGAGGGATTCTGATCAATCCACGCTGTAGCATACGTCTCGAGCGTGTCATACATGCTAAGGTCCTTTGCTGCCAGTTCTGCAAGTGCACGCAGGCGATAGAGGTCGATATCGCTTTTAAACGAATCACGGTGCATCGATTCATACTGTTCAACCAGTTTGATTAATGCATCATATTTTTTTTGTTTATATAATCGCTTGATTTTTGCCAGATAGATCGCCCCTTTTTTATTTTTCACAGGTTCACCGTTTAGATCGAGTGATCCGATATAGGGCGGTGCTTTTTTAGTAAATTCTAGTGGAAAATTAAACCGTTTTTTCCCTCTGTCGACAAAAATTTCAGGTTCCTTTTTTGCACCGATGATCACCCAGTGTCTGTAATACTTCTGACGTCGTACAACCGATGCATCGATCAGTTTGTCATTAACCGGTAAAATTTTTGCATACGCTTTGGCTTTGAAAATGACTTTGTTGTTTTGAAATGAGATTGTAAAATAGGTATCGTTTCGTTGGGTACGATCGATCTTGACAGGATTAGAAAGTATACATGAAATAAGCGGCACAAACCCTTCACCATACTCTTTTTGACACTCAATCGGTTGGTTATCGATCAGATGGTAAACGTCCACGCTTTGATCAGACTCTTCATAACGATTCAGAACAAGTTGCGAAGAGAGGAGTACAGAAGTAAAAGAAATTAAATATATCAAATATTTCATATGTCGATTATAACATATGAAAATAATTTCAAGAAGAGGTTTTTCAGACGACGCCCGAAGGCATCGCCTGTTTGCAGAAGTTTAGACTAAAATCCGCTCGCTTTGACATAATTGGTAATCAATTCCAAAAGCGGATTGACCAGCAGTGTCGCCATCAATGTCATGAAAGCTGCAAACCCGATGATCGT
>WGAE01000075.1 GCA_015489185.1 Campylobacterales bacterium | reverse complement strand
TATCTGCTCAACTCAAAAGTGAAAATACCACACCCCTGATTTTCTGAAAAACAGTTTAAGTTTTGCAACGACACTTGATGCAATATTTTTCATTTTATTTTTATGTATTTCCTTTTTATAAGGAAATAAAAGCTTCATGAAAATCGAAAAAAAGCCCCAAATTATTGACTTTGCAGTTTTTATATAGTATACTCCCGGTTCAAATTTGCGTCAGATTTACATTTGACAAGTTCTTTTAAGGGAAATAGATGGAAAAAATTAGACTTAAGCTCAAAGCTTATGATCACAGGGTTTTAGACAGATCTGTTGCAGCTATCGTCGATGCTGTCAAGAGAACAGGTGCAGAAATCAGAGGTCCGATCCCTCTTCCTACCAAGATCAAAAAGTACACGGTACTGAGATCTCCTCACATTAACAAAGATTCACGCGAACAATTTGAAATGCGTATGCACGCAAGACTGATCGATATCGTTTCAGCGACGACCGATACGGTTGATTCATTGATGAAACTGGATTTGGCGCCTGAAGTCAATGTCGAAGTCAGAGCGATGAAATAAGGATAGATGATGGAATATATTGTAGAAAAAATCGGAATGACGAGAACGGTCACTGTACCTGCGGTACCCGTTACACTTGTAAGAGTCCTTGAAGCGAAAGTCTGCGAAGTAGCTGAGGACAATAAAGCGATCGTTGCTTACAGCAGAGGTAAAAAAACAAACAAAGCGATCGCGGGACAACAAAAAAAGTACAATCTATCGCCCGAATTCAATAAGTTCATGACACTGACAGTCGCCAACAGCGAAGCAGGTGATCTGGACACGGCACCGCTGGCGGATGCGAAAGTTGTCAAATCGACTTTTAAATCCAAAGGTAGGGGTTTTAGCGGTGCAATCAAGAGACACGGTTTCCACGGTGGTCCCGGTGCGCACGGTTCAAGATTTCACAGACGTGTCGGTTCAATCGGTAATGCGGAATTTCCCGGTCGTGTTCAAAAGGGGAGAAAGATGCCAGGACACTACGGAAATGCGAAAGTCACGGTGAAAAACGAAGTAGTCTCTTTCGATCCGGAAACCGGTGTAGTGGCGCTGAAAGGTGCTGTTCCGGGAGCAAACGGAGCATTAGGTAAGATAAGGATAGTAAAATGAGTAAAGCAATCGTACTGGACAATAATTTCGGCAAAAGCGGTGAACTGGCTTTGCCTGCCGCTTTTATGGAAGCAAACCCACACAATTTGTATTTATATGTAAAATCTTACCAGGCAGCGCTCAGAGCGAATACTGCTAAGACGAAAACGAGAGCAGAAGTCAGTGGCGGCGGCAAAAAACCGTGGTCACAAAAAGGTAGAGGCGGTGCACGTGCCGGTTCGAACAGATCACCAGTATGGGTAGGCGGCGGTATTTCGCATGGACCGAAAAACAACAGAAACTACCATCAAAAAGTCAATAAAAAACAAAAAAGAGCGGCACTTGAGTGTGCGATCGCTGAAAAAGCGCAAAACGGTAAACTCTTTATTGTAGACACGATTTCTGTAGAGTCCGGAAAAACCAAAGATGCTGCTGCGATCATCAAGGCTTTGGGTGTCAGAGACGCGCTGGTGATCAAAAATGAGATGGATGAGAAGACTTTTTACGCATTTCGCAATCTGCAAAGCGCGTATTTGGCTGAGCCGAACGAATTGAACGCTTATACGGCAAGTGCATTCGATGCAATCGTAATGGAAAAAAGTGTTTTTGAAGAATTAACGAAAGAGGGCTAAGATGGCAGATATTACGGATATTAAATCAATTTTGTACACTGAGAAAAGTTTAGGCCTTCAGGAAGACGGTGTTGTTGTGATCCAGACAACGCCTCGAATGACCAAAAACGGTTTGAAAGAGGTTCTCAGAGAGTATTTCGGTTTTGTTCCTTTGAAAATCAACTCCATGAGAGTAAAAGGAAAAGTAAAAAGATTCAGAGGTGTCGAAGGTAAACGTGAAGATTATAAAAAGTTTTACGTCAAGTTACCTGAAGGCGCTAAAATAGAAAGTTTGGAGGTATAAGATGGCAATCAAATCATACAGACCTTATACGCCTTCCAGAAGATACATGACGGGACTTGACTCGAGCGATATTACCGGTAAACCGACTGTTCCAGGTCTGCTCAAAACACTTCCCAGAAAGGCGGGTAGAAACAACAACGGTAGAATCACATCGCGTCATAAAGAGGCGGGTGCAAAGAAAAAATACAGAATTATCGACTTTAAAAGAAGAAAGTTCGGTATTCCCGGGACTGTAACCGCGATCGAGTACGATCCGTACAGAAACTGTCGTATCGCGCTGATTACATATGCGGACGGTGAAAAACGCTATATCATTCAGCCTTCAGGTTTGAAAGTGGGTGATAAAATCGAAGCGGCTGAAGGCGGACTTGATATTAAAACCGGTAATGCGATGAAATTGAAAAATATTCCGGTCGGTACAATTATTCATAATATTGAGATGAAACCGGGTAAAGGTGGTCAGATCGCCAGAAGTGCAGGCGGTTACGCACAACTGATGGGTAAAGAGGAAAAATATGTCATTCTCAGACTTCCAAGCGGTGAGATGAGACAAATCCTCGGTGAGTGTATGGCGACAATCGGTACAGTCGGTAATGAAGATTGGGCAAACGTAGTCATCGGTAAAGCGGGACGTAACAGACACAGAGGTATTCGTCCTCAGACACGCGGTTCTGCGATGAACCCGATCGATCACCCGCATGGTGGTGGTGAAGGTAAGACCAATGCAAGCAGACATCCTGTATCTCCGTGGGGTATGCCGACCAAAGGATATAAAACCAGACGCAAAAAAGCGAGTGACAAACTGATTATTTCCAGAAGAAAAGGAAGATAGATGGCTAGAAGTTTAAAAAAAGGTCCATTTGTTGACGATCACCTCATGAAGAAGGTGATCAAGGCACAGGAAAGCGGTGATAAAAAGCCGATCAAAACCTGGTCGAGAAGAAGTATGATTCTCCCGGAGATGATCGGTTTGACAATCAACGTGCACAACGGCAGAAATTTCGTACCGGTCTATATTACCGAAAACCATGTCGGGTACAAACTGGGTGAATTTGCGCCGACAAGAACGTTTAAGGGTCACAAAGGCTCTGTACAAAAGAAGATAGGGTAAGGGCATAAGATGAGTAAAGCAACATTGAAATTTATCAGACTTTCCCCGACAAAGGCGCGATTGATTGCCAGAGAGGTACAGGGTATGAATGCGGAAATGGCACTTGCCGCACTGGAGTTTATGCCAAACAAAGCGGCGGGTATCATCTCTAAAGTGATCGCTTCTGCATGTGCGAACGGCGACTATGAACCGGAAGAGGTAACAATTCTTTCCTGCCGTGTAGACAAAGGTCCTGTTCTCAGACGTTTCAGACCGAGAGCACGTGGTTCTGCTTCCAGAATTTTGAAGCCGACATCACATATTTTTGTTGAAGTAGGTACGGTGATTGAAGAGAAAAAAGCGCCGAAAAAAGCCGAAGCGAAAAAAGAAACTCCGAAAAAAGTGGAAAAAAGTGCACCGGCTAAAAAAGAAGCGGATGCAGAGAAAGAGACTGCGGAAGAAAAAAAGAAAGCACCGGCTAAAAAGAAGACCAAAGCGGTTGATTTGAATGACCTGAAACTGCTTTCAGGTGTAGGTCCTGCGATGGAAAAGAAACTCCATGCTGAGGGAATTACATCTATTCAGCAAATAGCGGATATGACAAAAGAAGAGATCGCGGAACTCGACGCGAAAATCGGAATCAAAGGTAAAATCGAAGATGTCTGGCAACAAGAAGCACAGGAACTTATTAAACAACACGGGAAGGAGTCTTAAAGATGGGTCAAAAAGTTAATCCTATTGGTCTGAGACTTGGGCTGAACAGAAACTGGGATTCCAGATGGTACCCGTCTTCTGAGACTGCCGTGGCAAATGTCGGTGAAGACCACAAAATCAGAACGTTTATCAAAAAAGAGCTCTATTATGCGGGTGTGAGTCAGATCATCATCGAGCGTACCGCAAAAAAACTGCGTGTTACGATTGTAGCGGCACGTCCCGGTATCATCATCGGTAAAAAAGGTGCAGATATCGAAAAATTGAGAGAGAAGCTCAACAAGCTGATCGGTAAAAATGTCAACGTGAACATCAAAGAAGAGCGTAAGCCCCAGGCATCCGCACAGCTTGCCGCTGAAAACGTCGCAACACAGCTCGAGCGTCGTGTCGCTTTCCGCCGTGCGATGAAAAAAGTCATCCAGGGTGCGATGAAAAGCGGTGCGAAAGGGATTAAAGTACAGGTTTCCGGACGTCTCGGCGGTGCGGAGATGGCAAGAACGGAATGGTATCTGGAAGGACGTGTACCTTTGCATACACTCAGAGCAAGAATCGATTACGGTTTTGCCGAGGCACATACGACATACGGAATCATCGGTGTTAAAGTCTGGATCTTCAAAGGGGAAGTTCTGGCAAAAGGTTTTGCGCCGGAGCCAAAGGCAAGCAGACCAAGAAAAAGAAGAGGTGAATAGCCATGTTGATGCCAAAAAGAACCAAATACAGAAAACAGCAAAAAGGTCGTAACCGGGGGAAATCTTACAGAGGAAACACGATTGCTTTCGGTGAGATTGCACTCAAGGCGACAGAAGGCGGACGTATCGATTCCCGTCAGATCGAAGCGGCGAGGATTGCGATGACACGTCATGTCAAAAGACAGGCGAAATCATGGATTCGTGTATTTCCTGACAAACCTTTGACCAAAAAACCTCTGGAAACCAGGATGGGTAAAGGTAAAGGTGGTGTCGAAAAATGGGTTATGAACGTCAAACCCGGAAGAATTATTTTCGAAATGGCAGGTGTCAGTGAAGAGTTGGCGCGTGAAGCACTGACGCTGGCAAAGCACAAATTGCCGTTCAAAACAAAAATCATCACTCGAGAGAATGAAAATGAAGTATACTGAGCTGGAAGGAAAAGACGCGAAAGCGTTGAACGAGTTGTTGAAAGAGAAAAAGTTGTTGCTGTTCAAGCTTCGTGCGAAGCTCAAAACAATGCAACTGAGCAATCCGAACGAAATCAAAGAGGTGCGTAAAGATATCGCCAGAATCAAAACAGCGTTATCCGCACTGAAAAAAAACGAAGTTAAGGCATAGAAGATGGCTTTAAAAGTAATTCAGGGAACAGTAGTGAAAAAAGCCGGTGATAAAACGGCTACTGTATTGGTAGAAAGAAAGGTGGTACATCCGAGATATCACAAAATCGTCAAACGATTTAAAAAATATCTCGTTCATGATGAACGAAATGAAACGAACGTGGGTGATACGATTACTGCTGTCGAGTGCAGACCTATTTCGAAGCGAAAAGCGTTCAGATTGAAAGAAATCGTCGCAACAGGAGTGAAATAATGGTACAGGGATTTACAAGACTGGCGGTTGCTGACAACAGCGGTGCCAAAGAGATCATGTGTATTAAAGTGCTCGGTGGTTCCAAAAGACGATATGCCAGTGTCGGAGATATCATTGTCGCTTCTGTCAAAAAAGCGATTCCAAACGGAAAAGTGAAAAAAGGGCAGGTCGTTAAAGCGGTAATCGTACGCACAAAAAAAGAGGTACAGAGAGAAAACGGTTCGCTGATTCGTTTTGACGAAAACGCGGCGGTGATTCTCGATAACAAAAAAGAGCCGATCGGTACACGTATTTTCGGACCTATCGGTCGTGAAGTGAGATATGCAGGTTTCATGAAGATCGTGTCACTTGCTCCGGAGGTATTGTAATGGCGAAGATGAAAATCAAAAAAGGTGATACCGTTAAAATTATTGCCGGTGACGATAAAGGAAAAGTTGCGGAAGTATTGAAAGTGATGCCTAAAACTTCTCAGGTGATCGTTGCCGGGTGCAAGCTTGCGAAAAAGGCGGTAAAACCTACGGAAGAGAATCCAAAAGGCGGTTTTATCACCAAAGAGATGCCTATTCATATTTCAAACGTAGCTAAAGTGGAAGGGTAAACGATGGTTGTCAGATTGAAAGAAAAATATATGAACGATATCAAGCCTGCACTCGTCAGCGAATTCGATATCAAAAACGTGATGCAAATTCCGGCTATCGAAAAAGTTTCGATCAGCGTGGGTGCGGGTGAAGATGCGAAAGATACGAAGATTTTGCAAAATATTCAGGACACCATCTCTCTGATCGCCGGCCAGCATGCCGTGATCACGAAAGCACGCAAGTCTATCGCCGGCTTTAAACTGAGAGAAGGGTATCCGATCGGTGTGAAAGTGACACTTCGCGGTGACAGAATGTACACTTTCCTCGATAAACTGATCGCGATTACGCTACCGCGTGTAAAAGACTTCAGAGGTCTTCCGAGAAACGGTTTCGACGGACACGGGAACTACAGTTTCGGTCTGGATGAGCAACTGGTTTTCCCTGAAGTCAAATATGACGACATTATCAAGACACACGGTATGAACATCACGATCGTAACGACAACCGAAGATGACAAGGAAGCGTTCAAGCTGCTTGAACTCATCGGAATTCCATTTGCAAAGGGGCGTGAATAATGGCGAAAAAATCGATGATCGCAAAAGCGAAAAGAAAGCCGAAGTTTGCGGTTAGAGCGTACACAAGATGTCAAATCTGCGGACGCCCGCACTCAGTATACAGAGATTTCGGAATTTGCAGAATCTGTTTCAGGAAACTGGCAAGTGAAGGCAAATTGCCCGGAATCAAAAAATCAAGTTGGTAAGGAAAGAAGATGGTAAACGATCTCGTATCTGACGCATTGACCAGAATCAGAAATGCATCTATGAGGAAACTGGAAGTTACCGAGCTTCTTCACTCGAAACTGGTAGAATCGATCATGAAGATTTTTCAGGAAAAAGGGTACATTGAATCATACAATGTCAAAGAAGACGGTAACAAAAAATTTATTACGGTGGTATTGAAATATGACGACAACGGAAATCAGGTTATTCATGAAGTAAAAAAGATTTCCAAACCGGGACGCCGTGTTTACAAACCGGCATCTGAAATCAAGCGTTTCAAAAACGGTTACGGTACAATTGTCGTCAGTACGTCCAAAGGTGTACTCAGTAACGACGTGGCTTACAAAGAGAATGTAGGCGGCGAAGTGATCTGCAGTATTTGGTAATATCTAATGTTTTTACGGCATTCGATGTATATCGTAGACAAGTAAAAAAGGAAAAAAATGTCAAGAATAGGTAAACAACCGGTTGTGATTCCTTCGGGAATCGAAGTGAAAGTAGATGGTCCTGTCATCTCTTTTAAAAAGGGCAATGTTGAAAAATTGCTCGATACGAAAGATTTTGTCAATGTCAAAGTCGAAAACAACGAAATTATTTTTTCTCCAAAAGGAGACGACAGACAATCCAGAGCATTCTGGGGTACGTTCAGATCTCTGGCAAACAATATTGTAATCGGACTGACACAAGGGTATGAGAAGAAACTTGAGATCAACGGTGTCGGTTACAGAGCGGCAGTCAAAGGAAATGTTTTGGAACTGCAACTCGGTTTTTCACATCCGATCAACTATGAATTTCCGAAAGATATATCTATTGCGGTTGAGAAAAATGTGATTACGGTCAAAGGTGACGACAAGCAGGTAGTCGGTCAGGTTGCGGCAGAGATCAGAGCATTCAGACCGCCTGAGCCGTATAAAGGCAAAGGTGTCAAGTATGCTGATGAAGTCATTGTCAGAAAAGCCGGTAAAACAGCAGCGAAATAGGGGTAAGGTATGAGAACAAAATTATTGAAACAAAAAAACGCGCTTAAAGCGAGAAGAATCAGACGCATCAGAGGAAAAATCTCAGGTACCGCCCAAAAGCCGAGAGTGGCGCTTTACAAATCGAACAGATATCTCTACGCACAGGCGATTGACGATACGAAATCTATAACATTGGCAAGCGTGGACGGGAAAAAGCTTGGATTGAAAGCGAACAAAGAGTCTGCGCAAAAAGTTGCGCAAGCCTTTGCCGCTACGTTGAAAGAGAAGGGTATTGAAAAAGTTGTCTTCGATCGAAGGGGCAATCAGTATCACGGTGTTGTCGCTGCGTTTGCAGAGGCACTCAGAGAAAACGGAATCATATTATAAGGTCAATGAGTATGGAAAATATCAACAGAGAAGAATTTGAAGAAGTAATCGTCAACATCGGCAGAGTCACAAAGGTCGTCAAGGGTGGTAGAAGATTTCGATTTACCGCACTTGTGGTTGTGGGTAACAGAAACGGTATCGTCGGTTTCGGTACGGGAAAAGCAAAAGAGGTACCTGATGCAATTAAAAAAGGTATCGATGATGCTTTTAAAAACCTGGTTAAAGTAAATATCAAGGGTTCTACAATCGCACATGATATCGAACTGAAATACAATGCGAGCAGAATCTTGCTCAAACCGGCAAGTGAAGGTACCGGTGTGATTGCCGGTGGTGCCGCGAGACCTGTTCTGGAACTTGCGGGCATCAAAGATATCCTGACTAAATCTTTGGGTTCAAACAATCCGAATAACCTGGTACGGGCGACTGTTAAAGCGCTCAGTATGATCAAACAATAAAAAGGATAACCAATGGCACTTGAAAATTTACGTCCTGCAGCCGGTTCAACACATAAAACCAAACGTGTAGGTCGCGGACAGGGTAGTGGTATGGGAAAAACCGCAACACGCGGTAACAAAGGTCAAAAAAGCAGAACCGGATATAAAAGAAAACGCGGTTTTGAAGGTGGACAACAGCCGTTGCAAAGAAGACTTCCGAAAGTCGGTTTCAAATCACGTGTTGTCAAACCTTATGTCATCAACATCGAAAAAGTCACTAAAATTGCCGATCTCGATGAAATTACATTCGAAACAATCAGAACGGTTCACAAAGTACAGGGAAGTGTACAAAAAATCAAATTGATCGGTAAGGGTGCGAAAGAGCTGGCGTCCAAAATCAAAGACGAAAATATTACTACCAGCGGTAAATAATTATGGGAAAAGACTTAACAAACAAGATTCTGATTACGCTTGGGTTCTTGTTTGCATACAGGATTTTGTCATATATTCCTGTTCCGGGTGTTAATGTCGATGTGATCAAAGCTTTTTTTGATTCTAACTCGAATAATGCGCTTGGGATGGTCAATATGTTTAGCGGTAACGCGGTACGAAGACTGAGTATTATTTCACTCGGTATTATGCCGTATATCACCGCTTCGATCATTATGGAACTTCTTGCAGCTACATTCCCGTCTCTGGGGCAGATGAAAAAAGAGCGTGACGGTATGACCAAATATATGCAAATCATCCGTTACGCCACCGTCGGTATTACGCTGATTCAGGCAGTCGGGGTCTCGATGGGGCTCCAAAGTATGGGACACGGCGGTCAAAGTGCGATTATGATTGATATGAGTTTGTTTATTCCAATCGCCGCGTTTTCTATGCTCACGGGTACGATGATGCTGATGTGGATCGGAGAACAGATTACCCAGCGTGGTATCGGTAACGGTATCTCTTTGATCATCTTTGCGGGAATTGTTTCCGGTATTCCGTCTGCAATCGGCGGTATGGTCAATCTGATCAATACCGGTGAACTTAACTTTTTGGTTGTTATCGCCATTTTGGCAGTGATACTGGTAACTATCGGTGTCATTATCTATGTCGAACTGGCTGAAAGAAGAATTCCTATCTCCTATTCCCGAAAAACAATGATGCAAAATCAGAACAAGCGTGTCATGAACTATATTCCGATTAAAGTGAATCTGAGCGGCGTGATTCCTCCGATCTTTGCATCGGCGGTTTTAATGATGCCTTCGACACTGCTTTCAGGAAGCACCAATCCGTATGTACAGAAAGTTGCCGATTTACTGAGCCCGAACGGTTATCTCTTTAATATTCTGATGTTTTTGGGTGTAGTCTTCTTCGCCTATTTTTATGCGTCAATTGTTTTCAATGCCAAAGATATTGCCGAAAACCTGAAAAAACAGGGAGGATTCATTCCCGGTGTGCGTCCGGGGAAAAGTACGGCTGAGTTTATTAACGAAGTTGCAAGCCGACTGACCTTCTGGGGTGCGATCTATCTCGGACTTATTTCGACATTACCGTGGATTCTCGTCAAAACAATGGGTGTACCGTTTTATTTCGGCGGTACGGCGGTTTTGATTGTCGTGCAGGTAGCACTCGATACAATGCGTAAAATTGAAGCGCAGATATACATGAACAAATACAATACACTCAATACCCTGGGACTCTGACAGGATGGCTATCTCTATCAAGAAACCCTCAGATATCGATAAGCTGAGGGTTTCAAACAACTACGTGGCAAAAACTCTGGAACACCTTCGTACCTATATTCGTCCCGGAATGACACTGAAACAAATCAATGAGATGGGTGAAGAGTTTATCGCATCTCTCGATGCCAAGCCTGCCTTTAAGGGCCTTTACGGTTTTCCTGCGGGTGTTTGTACCTCGCTGAATGAGGTGATTATCCATGGTGTACCGGATGATACCGTTGTCAAAGAGGGAGATATTCTGGGGCTTGATATCGGTGTTGAAAAGGACGGCTGGTACGGTGATGCGGCGGTAACGATCCCGATCGGTCAAATCAGCGAAGAAGATGAAAAGCTAATTGCCTGTGCGAAAGATTCGCTGATGTATGCAATTTCGATCATTGAATCGGGTATGCGCTTTAAAGAGCTGAGTTTTGCGCTCGAACAATTCATTCATGAAAGAGGTTTTGTACCGCTTCGCGGATTTTGCGGTCACGGTATCGGGAAAAAGCCTCATGAAGAGCCTGAAATTCCAAACTATCTGGAAGGCAGAAACCCTAAACAGGGTCCCAAAATCAAAAACGGTATGGTCTTTTGTATCGAACCGATGATATGTCAAAAGAGCGGTGTCGCAGTAGTGGACGAGAACGACAAATGGTCGGTGCGAAGTGAGGACGGGTTACGCGGTAGTCACTATGAACATACAGTGGCAATAATCGACAATAAAGCGGAAATATTGTCGCTTCCTTAAATCAATGAAGAAGGAGTGTTGATGGCAAAAGATGATGTCATTGAAGTAGATGGAACGGTCGTTGAGGCATTGCCGAACGCGACGTTTATGGTGGAACTGGATAACGGACACAAAGTGTTGTGTCATATTGCCGGTAAAATGCGTATGCACTATATCAAAATTATGCTTGGTGACAGGGTCAAAGTAGAGCTGACACCTTATAGCCTGGATAAAGGGCGAATTACCTTTAGATATAAGTAATTATTTATAATTAATTCGCTATAATCCGGCTCCTTATCGAATGACGAAACTACATGAAGAGTAGCTGCCAAAAGCCCACTGTTTTTGCAGCTACTGGTTTGGCTGCGATTCGTCAAACCATATTCGTTCGTTATTTGTCAAGTGGAACGGTTTGAAAATGCGGTGTCTTTTTGAATGAAAAAAGATTGTGTAAAAGTATGACAGGAGCAGATAATGAAAGTCAGACCATCGGTAAAAAAGATGTGCGATAAGTGTAAAATTATCAAACGAAGAGGTGCAGTCAGAGTGATTTGCGAAAACCCTAAACATAAACAGAGACAAGGATAATCAATGGCTAGGATTGCTGGTGTAGATTTACCTAAAAAGAAGAGAATCGAATATGCTCTCACGTATATTTACGGTATCGGATTGACAACATCAAGAAAGATTTTGAATAAAGTCGGTATCTCTTTTGATAAACGTGTTCATGAGCTTACAGAAGATGATGTTGCTGCAATCAGAAACGAGATTCAAAGCAATTACCAGGTAGAAGGTGATTTGCGTAAAAAAGTTGCAATGGATATTAAAGCATTGATGGATCTCGGGAACTACAGAGGCTTGCGACACAGAAGAGGACTTCCTGTACGTGGACAAAAAACAAAAACAAATGCCAGAACCAGAAAAGGACGTAAAAAAACCGTCGGTTCTGCGCCTAAGAAGTAAGGGGTAGTTGATGGCAAAAAGAAGAGCAACCAGAAAAAAAGTTGTTAAAAAGAATATTGCGAGAGGTATTGTACATATTGCAGCAACATTTAACAATACGATGATTACCGTTACCGATGAGATGGGTAACGCGATCGCATGGAGCAGTGCAGGCGGTCTCGGATTCAAGGGAAGTAAAAAGTCGACACCGTATGCGGCACAGCAAGCTGTCGAAGATGCAATGGCAAAGGCGATGGAACACGGTATCAAAGAGGTAGGTATTAAAGTTCAGGGACCAGGTTCCGGTCGTGAAACGGCAGTCAAAAGTGTCGGTGCAATTGAAGGTATTAAAGTATTGTATATGAAAGATGTCACACCGTTGCCACACAACGGATGCAGACCTCCAAAAAGAAGAAGAGTGTAGGGGTAAGAGATGGCAAGATATAGAGGACCTGTAGAAAAAATTGAAAGAAGACTCGGTGTCTCTCTCGCGTTGAAAGGTGAGAGAAGATTGGCAGGAAAGAGTGCACTCGACAGACGCCCTTATCCTCCGGGACAGCATGGACAAAGAAGAAGTAAAATCAGTGAATACGGTTTGCAGCTTCGTGAAAAACAAAAAGCAAAGTTTATGTACGGTGTGAGTGAAAAGCAGTTTAGAAGACTTTTCTCAGATGCGAACAGAATGGAAGGTAACACCGGAGAAAACCTGATTACATTGTTGGAAAGAAGATTGGACAATGTCGTCTATAGAATGGGTTTTGCAACGACAAGAGCGTTCGCGCGTCAGTTGGTGACACATGGACATATTCTGGTAGACGGGAAAAAAGTGAATATCCCTTCTTACCGTGTTAAACCGGGACAAAAAATCGAAGTACGTGAAAAATCAAAACAAAATCCACAGATTGTACGTGCCGGCGAATTGACCGCACAAACAGGTATCGCACCGTGGGTTGATGTGGAGATTGATAAAAAATATGGTATTTTTACCAGAATTCCAGAAAGAGAAGAGGTTGTTATACCGGTAGAAGAGAGACTCATCGTAGAGCTTTACTCTAAATAAGCATAAGGGATTAAAAGATGAAAAAGATTACAACATCTTTGTATATGCCGCATGAAATCGAGATTGAAAAAATCGATGACAACAGGGTAAAGATCTACACTTATCCTTTTCAAAGCGGATTTGCCGTTACAGTCGCGCATCCGCTTCGTCGTCTTTTGCTGGGTAGTTCCGCAGGGTATGCCGTAACAGCGATCAAGATTGACGGCGTCAAACATGAATTTGATTCGATTCGCGGAATGCTGGAAGATGTCTCCTTGTTTATTTTGAATCTGAAAAATATTCGGTTCAAAATCAAGGATGAGTCCAACAAGGCGGAGGTTAGCTACTCTTTCACCGGATTTAAAGAGATTAAAGGTGCCGATCTTGACAACGATATTGTCGAAGTTGTTACACCTGATGTACACCTTGCGACAATCAATGAAGACACAGAGCTGAATTTTTCACTTATTATAGAGAAAGGTATTGGTTATATTCCGAGTGAAGATCTGCGTGAATCTTTGCCTGAAGAGTATATCGGTGTCGATGCATTTTTCACACCGGTAAAAAAAGCGATTTATACGATTGAAAATATGTTGGTTGAAGATGACCCGACGTTTGAAAAAATTGTTTTTGATATCGAAACAGACGGTCAGATTCCTCCGGTACAAGCATTCAAAGAAGCGATTGAAGCACTCAACGAGCAAATTTCAATCTTTTCAAAAGCAATCGATATTGATGTTTCGACGCCGCAGGATGATTATGCAAATTCTGTTGAGATGAAAAAACTCTTGCAAAATGTGGAGGAACTAGGATTAAGTGCAAGGAGTTTCAATTGTCTCGATCGTGCAAACATTAAATATGTTGCCGAATTGGCACTTATGAACGAGCTGGAACTTAAAGGCTTGAAAAATCTCGGGAAAAAGTCATTTGAAGAAATTACAGGTAAACTCGAGTCGATCGGTTTCCCTGTCGGATATAAATTTGATGACGATTTCCTCGCTGTATTAAAAAAGAAACTCGAAGAATTAAAATCACAAACTGGGGAAGCATAACATGAGACACAGACACGGATATAGAAAACTGGGAAGAACTTCGAGCCATCGAAAAGCTTTGTTGAAGAATTTGTCTATCGCATTGATCCAAAACGGTAAAATCGAGACAACTCTTCCCAAAGCAAAAGAGCTTAGAAGTTATATTGAAAAGTTGATTACAAAAGCAAGAGTCGGTGATGCGAATGCACACAGAGCGGTTTTTGCCGCATTACAGGATAAAGAGAGTACCAAAAAACTCGTAAATGAGATTGCACCTGAATACAAAGGCAGAAACGGCGGTTACACACGAATCATTCGCACTAGAATCAGACGCGGTGATGCCGCTGAGATGGCTTTTATC
>WGAE01000074.1 GCA_015489185.1 Campylobacterales bacterium | reverse complement strand
GCGATATAATATGTGATCATACACACTTTTCATAAGTATTGTCCTCAACACATATACAAGGTGAAGGAGCTCCAAGAAAATATCCCTGGACAAAATCTGCACCAAGTTTTGTAACGATTTTGAGAACCGTTTCGTTGTGAACAAATTCGACAACGGTTTTACAACCCAGTTTTTTGGAAAATGCGATGATCGCTTCAGTGATAATTCGTGACTCTTCGTCGGTATCGATATTTTTGATCAGACTTCCGTCAATTTTGATGAAATCGGCATTGAGTTTGATGATATGGTCGAAGTTGGCATATCCGCTTCCAAAATCATCGATGGCGATTTTGGTTCCGTATTTTCGGGCTTGTCGGATAAAGTCGTTAATCAGATCGTAATCGGTTATCTCCTGATCTTCGGTGATTTCGAGAATGATATTTTGCGGAAATGGAAAGTGTGCGATTTTTTCAAAAATATAGGCGCGGATTTCCGCATCGGTAATATCTTCGATGCTGATATTGATCGCAAATTCGATGTCCGGGTATGTTTTAAACGTATTGAACGCTTGATCGAAAACCGCTTTTGTAATTTGTGTGTAGAGTTTGGCCTGTTTTGCAACTTCCAGGAAGAAAAAGGGTGAGATGACTTTACCGTTTTTTTCTACCAGTCTGACAAGAGTTTCATATTTGCGTATAGTACCGTTACGGTTATCGACGATGGGTTGGAAAAAGGTCACGATTCGGTTTTCATGAAGCGCCTCTTTGATTTTGTTGATCCACGCGATATTCTTTTCATAGTCGGCATCTTTGTTTAAATCGTGCGTATAACGCAGAAAGCTTTTGTGCTCCTGACGCGCATATTTTCTGGCGATACCTGCACATGAGAGGAGTCTGTCCGACTTGGCTTCATGATAGGTGGCGATACCACCGGTGAGTGTGACGCTGATGCACTCTTCCTGAGAGCATAAGGAGGTTTCATATTCGATATAATCAATGATTTCATCGATGAAAACTTCCGGAGTGTATGCTATACTGTCTTCTTCAAACAAGAGGACAAACGCATCACCGGACAGTTTATATAGTTTGATTTTCTGTGATGCATAATGTGTTTGTAGTAATTTACCGACATAACGCAATACTTGATCACCTGTCTTACTGCCGTAAAAATCGTTAAGATTAGCAAATTCGTTGATATTGAGATAAAAGAGTACCGGTTTTTGCATTCGATTCAGATCTTCTTGTAATTGAATTTTATTGGGTAATCCAGTCAGCCTGTCGATCTTCTGTTTTTGTATCTCTTCCTGCAGACGTCTACGGCTTTCTGCAAGTTCGGTGACATTGTGCCGTATGGCGATATATTCGGCAATCTTCCCATGTGCGTCGAAAATCGGCATGACTGTCGTATCGACGATATAGCTACTGCCGTCTTTTTTACGGTTTTTGACGATACCGTGCCAGATATTACCCGCTTTGATTGTTGCCCACATCTCTTTGAAGACAGATTTGGGCATATCGGGATGTCGGACGATATTGTGCGGTTTACCGATAAGCTCCTCTTCGGTATATTGGGAAATGGTGCAGAATTTTTTATTTGCGTAGGTGATGATACCCCGTTTGTCGGTTTTGGAAACGATGCTCGCTTCATCGATCGCTTTTTTGTAACTGTTGAGGAAAGAGATATTTTCATCAAGTCGGTTCCCAACCTTTTGAAAAGCGTCGAGTGCGGCGTTGACTTCATCTTCAGTCTCGCCGGAAAGTTTGAATGTCGTCTTACCGCGAGAGATCAGTTTGGAGGCGGTTTGGAGTTTTCGAATGCTACGTGTTACCGAGAGATAAAAAGCGGCGGCAAGGTAACTGACCACTGTTACGATCATGATAAATGCTAACAAAAGTGCTACGGTACTGTACATATGGTGTTGTTGATCCTGGTGCAGCAGTTGTATATATCTGCCGGCAAGCATATGGTAAAGCCGATCCTGCGTTTCGATTGTATCGGTTGCGAGTTTGAAAAACTTTTCGGCATCGTAGTAAGGGTGTGCACTCTGCAGAATTTGGTGTTGTGTGATGAAAAGTAAAGAGTTCAGGCGGTCGCGCATAAGTCGATAGGTTGCCAATATCTTAGGCGAAGAAGTAAGGTATGTTTCTGTTTTGAGATAAAAAGGATTTTGTAACATTGCGCTGATATGGGCAAAATGCGAAAAAAGTTTGTTGTTCTCTTCTCTTGTTATATGTCCTCTCACGAGGAGACCGGTTGCCATACCTCTTAAAATTCCGGTATCTTCCTGTAAAAGCACCAGATTATCTGTCAAGTTTTTTGCGAGGTGTTTACGGATGATATTGTCTGTGTTATCCAGACCGTTTGCGTCTGCAATTTTTTGCAATACCTCAATGAGTTCTCGAATCGCTTTTGTATGCTCGTTGAAAATTTGTGCCGGAAAGGCAGAGGGTGTGCCGATATGTACAACTTGCAGTCGATGAAGTGTTTGAATGATCTTGCGTAAACGACGCAGTTGATGCAATTTTGCCAGATGTTCCTTGTTCTCTTCCAGAAAACGGTTCATTTTTCGGAAAATCATGGGTTCGATTTTATGGATTTCAGCGGCAAAATCCTGGTGTCCATAGAGATAACCGTTGCTCAATCCTCTGTGTACTTGTGTGAGAGTAATGAGTTCATGAAGTTGCATGACGTCGTTTAATGCTTCTGCCTGGTGTTCAAATACAGTTTGTTTATGGGCATAACTGATGAGGTAGGTGACTGAAGGTAAAATGAGCAGGCTCATCAAAATTGAGATCAAAAAGCGTATTTTGGCTTTGAAAGTGCGTTTGTTCAAAAAAACGATTGCCGGTTTCAACAGTTTTGCTGGTGACACGCTCAACCCTTTGTGTAAATGTCCGTAAATACGTGATTTGTATAAGG
>WGAE01000073.1 GCA_015489185.1 Campylobacterales bacterium | reverse complement strand
CTATACAAGAACTGTCAAAGTTTCCGATCCTGTATTTACCTGGACCAAAGTGGGTGACGGTAAACCTGCAGGATATAAATATACAGGACATCAAATCTGTAAACTGGCAAGACCTGCGGCGTTCAAAACACTTACAAAAACTGTCGTCGATACACCTGCCACTACCAAAACAACACCGATTCCTGAGCAATATACGACAATCAAAGTTACGACTGTCGTCAAACCTGCCGAAGTCAAAAGAATCGAAATTCCTGCGGTCTACAAAAACGTTACCAAACGTGAAATGGTTGAACCAAGCCGCGTAGTATGGAAACGTGTCGTATGTAAATCCAGCATCACAAGCAGCACGATCACCGCACTGCAAACCAAACTCAAAGAGCTCGGATACTACAAAGGGCCGATCGACGGAATTGTCGGAAGATTGACAAGAGAAGCGGTCAAAGCGTATCAAAAAGATAAAGGTCTGCCTATCGGCGGAATCACTTATCAGGTTCTCAAATCTCTGGGAATCAACTAATCCCTTTTAATCTGCGGATAGCCTTCGGGCTATTCGTGCACCAGCATATCCTCCAGTACACGATAAATCTTCTCCATCAGTACTTTTGTTTCAACCGGTTTGACCAGAAAATGTTCCACCTGACACTCATACAGACGACTCAGATAGGCTATTTCACTATATGCCGAGACGATGATGATCGCCTGCGAAGGATTGATCTGTCTGATCTGTCGAATCAACGCAAATCCGTTCATACGCGGCATATTGATATCGGTGATGACCAGATCGTACTTTTTTTCCCTGTATAAACGGAGCGCCTCTTCCCCGTCATAAGCGCAATCCACACTCTGAAAAATATCCTGAAAAAAGTTCATATAGGTTTCGCATAATGCCTGATTGTCATCGACATACAGCAGATGCATACGACGTGCGATCTGTTCGAGTTTTTTGATCATGAAGCTACTTTCCCGGTTTGATTGGTTTCTATCGCTTTAGATCGTACATTTATGTTTTTCGTTAAACCCAGACAACGAGACCGAAAGCAGAAAAAGAGAAACTGTTTATACAAAAAAGAACCTGGATACAATAAAAGCAAAAAACGATAAAAAAGAGGAAATTGAAGATTTTCTAAAAAGCGTTTACGAAAAGTATCACCTGCCCCGCCCGAAGGCGGGAGGAATGTTACTGCGCGTTTTTGACCGCTTCCTGAATTTTGGCGACAATCGTAGGATCTTCGAGGGTCGAAATATCCTGTTTGATCTCTTCACCTCTGGCGATCGCCCGTAAAATACGACGCATAATCTTTCCGGAACGTGTCTTCGGCAATCCCGGAACCGCGACGATATCGTCCGCTTTGGCGATATTTCCGATTTCACGCGCCAGCAGATCGTTGATATGCTTTTTGATATCTTCGGTAACCACACCCTCTTTGGGGACGACAAAGATAAAAATAGACTCCCCTTTGATCTCATGCGGACGTCCGACCACCGCCACTTCCGCGACATGATCATCCTCCGCGACCGCAGCCTCGATCTCCGCGGTACCGAGTCTGTGCCCCGAAACATTGATCACGTCATCGACACGACCGGTAATCGTAATATAGCCGTCTTCATCCACCATCGCACCGTCTCCGGAAAAGTAGACCGGTTTGCCATCTTTTGTGACATCACCGAAATAGGACTTTTTGAAGCGCTCCGGATCGCCCCAGATCGTACGAATCATACTCGGCCAAGGTCTGGTAATACACAAAAGTCCCGTCTCTCCGGTCTCTGTCGGTGTTCCGTCCCGGTCAAGTACCTCAGCCATAATGCCTGGAAGCGGGAACGTCGCGCAGGATGGTTTGATCGGTGTCGCACCCGGAAGCGGAGAGATCATATGTCCGCCCGTCTCTGTCTGCCACCAGGTATCGACAATCGCACATCTGCCGCCTCCGACAACATCATGATACCAGATCCATGCCGGAGGATCGATCGGTTCACCGACGGTTCCAAGCACTTTCAGAGAGCTCAGATCATACTTCTTCGGCTCATCCGGTCCCATCGTATGGAGTACTCGAATCGCCGTCGGCGCGGTATAGAACTGGGTGATTTTATGCGCTTCGACCATTTTCCAGGCACGCCCTGCATCCGGATAGGTCGGAACACCCTCGAACATTACCGTCGTCGTACCCGCGGCAAGCGGACCGTAGACGATGTAGGTATGCCCCGTAATCCAGCCGATATCCGCCGTACACCAGTAAACGTCATTCTCCTTGACATCAAAAACCCACTCCATCGTCATCTGCGCCCAGAGGATATACCCCGCCTGCGCGTGCTGTACCCCTTTGGGTTTACCGGTACTACCGGAGGTGTAGAGCAAAAAGAGCGGATCTTCACTATCCATCACTTCCGGTTCACATTCGTCGCTCATCGCATCGATCAGGTCGTAATATTTATGATCTCTGCCCTCGACCCACTCAATCGGCTCTTTGTTGCGCTCCACAACCAACACCGCTTCGACACTCTCGGTACCGCTCTCAAGCGCTTTGTCGACAACAGGTTTGAGCAGATATGGTTTGCCTTTACGATAGGCGCCGTCGGCAGTAATGACCAGTTTCGCACCGGCATCTTCGATCCTGTCCTTGAGCGCTTCGGCGGAGAATCCTCCGAAAACGACCGAGTGGATCGCGCCGATACGCGCGCATGCGAGCATCGCGTAGGCGGCTTCCGGAATCATCGGCATATAGAGTACAACTCGATCCCCTTTTTGGATACCGAAATGCTCCTTGAGCAGGTTGGCAAATTTGTTAACCCTTTTGGAGAGTTCGGCGTAACTGATCTTTTCAATATCGCCGCGGTCTCCTTCAAACAAAATCGCCGTCTTGTCTGCTTTATCTTTCAGGTGTCGGTCGATACACTGGATCGTCACATTGAGTTTTCCGTTAGTGAACCACTTGTAAAACGGTGCGTCGGACTCGTCGAGTACCTTGTCGTAAGGTGCCAGCCATTCGATCTTCTCGTCGGCATACTTTTTCCAGTACCCTTCATAATCCTTTTTCGCTTCGTTCATCAGCGCATGGTATTCATCCATGCTTTTGATGCGCGCCTGCGCGGCAAACTCCGGATTGGGCGGATAGACTTTGTTATGTTCATACATCGGTAACCCCTTCTTCTAAATTTTATGGTTTACTTTTTATCAATCTATTGAATGAATATGACACTTCATGAAGTATATTACTTTCATGTCCGCCATAAACCTCTGACATTGTAATTG
>WGAE01000072.1 GCA_015489185.1 Campylobacterales bacterium | reverse complement strand
CGTTTTAACAAGCCTTTATGAAACTTCTTCACATTCCCAACCGGTATTTATTTGAAGAGTTGGGAGTGTGATCCGATACGTATAAGATTGAGTGTATTATCGGCAATGAAATAGATAACGAGTAAATCTCCACTGATATGAAACTCTCGACAATCCTGATATTCGCTTTTAAGCGAGTGATCCAAGGCTTCGTCCGGCAGAGGTTTTTCTTTGATTAATTTTGAGAGATAGAGGATGAATTTTGAAAATGTTGATCACTTAGCTTTACGTTTCTTAGATCTTTTGTAAAAAGTTTATGGCGCTTTATTTTAAGCATCTTTTATATGTTCACGCTCTGTCAAAATCTCTTCAATACTGGTCGGCTCCATATGAACACCTTTACGTGCCTCTTCTATGGCTCTTTTTGTCTCTTCATTGGGTATTTTGACATCAAAAGGCAAACCTTTACGCAGCGCTACCTGATGCAAAAAAATATTGACAGCCTCACCCATCGTGATACCAAGCTCTTTAAATATCTCTTTGGCTTTCTCTTTTGCCTCGACATCCAGTTTCATACTTGTTGTTTCTTTGACTAAAGTACCCATTGGAACTCCTTGTAATACTTTAGTATTATTTTAACAGTCTTTTAGGGAAAAGTCAATTTAAACCAAAAAGCAACTGTCATTGCTTCAAACAAAACCTCTGACTCTCTCAACCATTTTCTGTATAATACCTTCATGAAACTTCTTCACACTTCCGACTGGCATCTGGGGCAAAATTTTATGGGCAGGGGTCGTCTGGAAGAGCATACGGCTTTTCTGGAGTGGCTCAGGGATTTGATCGTCTCGGAGGGGGTCGATCTGTTGCTGGTGAGCGGCGATATTTTCGATACCGGTACGCCGCCCAACTACGCCCTGGAGATGTACTACAACTTTCTGCGTTCACTTTATGAAACCCCTTGCCGGCGTGTCATTATCACGGCGGGTAATCACGATGCCGTGGCGACGCTCAAGGCGCCGCGTCAGGTGCTCAAAACGCTTGGTGTCGAGGTGGTGACGGGGGAGGAAGCGGTTGCGCCGATCGTGATCGAAAACGAAGCGGGGGAGATGGAAGCGGTGGTGTGTGCGGTGCCGTTTTTGCGCGAGGGGTTCGTGCGCAAAGCGGCGGCGGGCGAGGGTGTGCAGGAGAAAGAGCGGCTGTTGCAGGAGGGGGTGGTGCGTTACTATGAGCGTATCGCCGAAGCGGCGCGGGAGATGCGCGGTGAGCGGGATATTCCGATCGTCGGGATGGGGCATCTGACGACGCTGGGGAGTAAAGCAAGCGAGTCGGAGCGGGAGATTTACGTGGGCGGGAGTCTGCATATCGACGCGAAATTTTTCGCTTCGCTTTTTGATTACACGGCGCTGGGGCATCTGCACAAAAACCAGCGTGTCGGGGAAAATGTCTGGTACAGCGGGTCGCCGTTGCCGCTTAGTTTTGCCGAGGCGAAGGGAGCCAAACGGGTCAATATCGTCACATTCGAGGAGCGAAAACCGGTTGTGGAGCAGGTGGAGATACCGCGATTCAGAGCGCTTTTGTCGCTGGGTGGAACACTTCATGAAGTGCTGGACGCGCTGGAACAGGTGGAGGATCAAACGAGCTGGATCGAGGTCGAAGTGGACGATCCCAACCCTTACGAAGCGAACAGGCTGATTCGCGAAAAGGCGGAGGAACTCGGTTTGATGCTGCTGGCGGTGAAGCTGGTGCAAAAAGAGGCGCGCTTGCACGCGCACGAAGTGGAGGCAATCAGTCTGACGGAGTTGACGCCGCTGGAGGTGTTCGAAAAGCGTCTGGAGGCGGACGGTCTGGAGGATGAAGCGTTGAAAGAGGCGTTGACGGTACGGTTCAAAACCCTTTTGGAAGAGGTAGAGCGCGATGAAGATTCTTAAACTGCGCGCGCTCAACATTAACTCGCTCAAAGGGGAGACGCAGATCGATTTCGAATCGACGTTTGGCTCGGAGGCGCTCTTTGCGATCACCGGACCGACGGGCGCGGGGAAGAGTACACTGTTGGATATCATCACCTGTGCGCTTTACGGACGTACTCCCAGACTCGCCAATCCTGCCGAGCTGATGAGCAAAAACAGCGGCGAGGCGATGTGTGAAGTGGAGTTTGAAGTCAAAGGAAAACGGTACCGCGCGTCGTGGGGGCAGAAGCGGGCGCGTTTGCGCATTGACGGGAAGTTACAACCTGCGAAGATGACGCTTCATGATCTGGAAGAGGATAAGATTCTTGTAAGCGGTGTGCGCGACGTACCCAAAGCGGTGGCGGCGCTTTGCGGGCTCGATTTTGCCCGGTTTACGCAGTCGATCATGCTGGCGCAAGGTAGTTTTGACGCCTTTTTGAGAGCCAAGGAGAGTGAGCGTTCGGAACTGCTGGAGAAGATCACCGGAACGAAGATCTACACGCAGCTTTCTGTTGCGGCGCACAAAAAGCATGCGGCGCTGGAGCAAGAGGTGGAGATTGCACGCGAAAAGCTTGGGGTTATTACGCTGCTCGATGCCGAAACACTGATGCAAAATGAGGCGCGTTTTGCTGAGCTTCAAAACCGGATCGATAGTTTGAAAAAAGTGCAGAAACGGGTAGGTAAACAGATCGTCTGGCTGGAACGCAAAGCACTTCTGGAGAAGGAACTGGCGGATGCAAAACGCGCTTTTGAAGCGGCAGAGGAGGAGAGGAGAGCACACAGCGAGGCGTTTGCCCGACTGGAAGTCGCCCAAAAAGCGCAGATGCTCGCGCCGCTGTATCAAAAGCGGTTGCAGCTTGCAAAGCAGACAGAAGAGGAGTCCGAACGGCTAAAACGGCTTGAAACGCACCGGCAGAGGTTAGAAGAGGAGTATCACACGGCGCAAAAAGCGTATGAGACGACCCATAGACGCTATACCAAAGAGCAACAGCATTTTCGTCAGGCGCAGGAGAAGATCAAACGTGCCAGAGCGTTTCAAGCCAAAGAAGAGGGTTATATGCGTCAGGTTAAATCATTGACGCAACATCTGCAAACGCTTCAAACAGATCGCGAAGCGGTGCAAGAAGCGGTGCAAAAAGCGCAAACAGAGGCGACAAATCTGCAGACGCAAATCGCCGAAGAGGAAGCGAGACTTCATGAAGTGCGAAACGATGCCGGTTTGCAGGAAGCTCTGGCGGTTTTGGAACAGGAGATAAACCGTTATGACGCATTTTTGGAAAAAGAGGCGGCGCTTCAGCAAACAAGAGAAGAGAAACGCCGACTGTTACGGGAACTTGAGACGAAAATCTTGCAGGCAGAGCGTAAACGTGCGGAACTTCATCATCAAGTGCATGAAGTATCGGAGTCATTGGAACAGATCGAGTCTGAATATACGCAAAAAGAGCAGGAGAGACCGAAGATCGCTGAAACGTTACGATACTACGACAAGTTGCTGGAAGCGCACCGAAATTTTACAACACTGCGCGAAAAAATCAAAAAGCGTGAAGAGGAGATTGCCGACGATCAGGCAATGTTACAGCGTTTACGGGATGAAACATCGCATATTTCGGAGCTTTTGAGACTTCATGAAATACAACGCACACTGTTGCAAGAAAAGAGAGAACAGGCGCTGCTGATACGAAAATATGAAGCCGATCGTCGTAAACTGCGAGAGGGAGAACCCTGTTTTCTCTGCGGATCGACGGAGCATCCCTTCGTGACGCATCTGACGGAAGCTGAGCATATCGATGAAACCGAAGCGGAGTTGGAGAAGGTCGAAGCGGAGATTGGGCAACTTAAAAAGCGGGAGCAAACCGAAAGGGAAGCGATAGTGCGTGCGGAGACGGCGCTGCAAAACCGATCTGCGTCGCTGGAAGAGATGAAAGCGGAGTTGCAGAGGCTTGAAAACCTGTTTCATGAAGCAAATCTGCGTGGGGAAGACCTCAAAGCCGAACAACTGGAGGCGGAGAAATCGGCATTGTCACAAAACCTGGAGGAGATCGAAACGCTTGCCGCGCGGCGTGAGAAGCTTCGAAAGCAAAAAGAGCAGTCGCAACAGGCACTGCAGAGATACGAGCAAGAGTATAATCGTCTGGACAAAGCCGGTGAAGTGTTGCGGAGTGAAACAGCTCATCTGGATGCGGAGATCGAAGCAACGGCACAACAGTTGCAAAAAACGGAAGCGGAGATTCGCAAACGTTTTGAGGCATACGGGCATAAGTTCGATCCCAAAAAGCTGAAAGAGGATTATGCGCGTTTGCAGGAACGATATACGCAGTATCAGATGCGGGTACAACATTTGCAAGAATTCAAAGAAATGTTGCAGACCACACAGCTTGAGTTGACACGCCGTCAGGAGACATTGGAAAATCTGAACGCGCAGATCAGCAAAACGGAAGCGGAGATTGCAGAGTATCAGGCATTAGCGGAAAAGGTGAAACGGGAACGTGTTGCGGTGCTGAATGTGTCGGACATAAACCTTCATGAAGTCGAAGTTCAGAAACAATTTGATGTAATTCAGAAAACGTGGCAGGAAGAGAGTGCAAAACTTACGGCGATGGAGACAGAGGTAAAGAGTCTGAAAGAGCAGATTTCCACACTTCATGAAGCGGTTGAAAAGCATCGAAAAAACCTTCAGGAAACAGAAGAAACGTTTGGCAAAAGACGAACTGAAGCGGGGTTTGCAGATGTGGCTGCATTTGAAGCGGCACTGTTGGAGACGGAAGCGTTTGAAGCATTGCGACATCAGTGTGAAACGATACGTAAAAAATATGATGAAGCCAAAACACGCAAAGAGGAAAAAGCGAAAACACTTCATGAACACCTTCAGTACGATGCTGTGCCGACAGAAACACTTGATATCCTGCAGGAGCGTGCCGAAGCACTCGAAGCAGAGCTTGAAACAGTCCAGATAGAGACGGGACAGATCAAACAACTGCTCGATCAGGAGAGAGAAAACCGCGCAAAACACGAGGCGGGCATCGCCGCGCTGGAAGAGATGGAAAAAGAGCTTGCCGTCACCGGAAAACTCAAGGAACTCATCGGCTCCGCAGACGGAAGCAAATTTTCCCGCTTTGCGCAGGGCATCACGCTCGATCAGCTGATCGTCCTGGCGAACAGACATCTTTCACTGCTGACCAAACGCTACTATCTTCAGCGCGCCACACACGAAAAACAGCAACTCGAAATCGAGATCGTCGACACTTTTCAGGGAAACATTACCCGCAGCGTCCACACCCTCTCCGGCGGGGAGAGCTTCATCGTCTCCCTCGCCCTTGCACTCGGACTCTCGGAACTTGCCAGCCAGAAAATCAAAATCGACTCCCTCTTTCTGGATGAAGGATTCGGCACCCTCGACGAAGAGAGCCTCGAAACCGCCCTCAACGCTTTGAGCCTTTTACAAAGCAGCGGAAAGATGATCGGCGTCATCTCCCACGTCGAAGCCCTCAAAGAACGCATCCCCGCGCAAATTAACATCATCCCCAAAGGCGACGGAACGAGCAGGGTTGAGATAGTGGGAGGGGTGTAAGGGGGGTGGCAGATTAGGTGTTGATTAGTACAGATTAGTGCAGTTTAATGTTGGTTGCTATCATCTGACGGCACTAATCTACCGCTGACATATTGATGTAAAATACTTGATATTAAAGTTTGGTAAGGTAACCCCATCTCAACCGCACTGGTTTTTAAGGCTTCCAAATCAAAAGATGATAGTCTGATATTTATACGCTTGTCTTTTTTAAGTGTATTTTTGGCAATCTCTTGGTGTTGGTTTATCTCATTTTGCAGGTTATCAACAGATACCCATTCATCGTTTTCGATAGACTCTAAAAGCGCTTGTTCTTCTTTATCAAGTTTATACTCTTTCATGATAGCCCCTAAATATTTTTTTGTTAATTTTCTACTTGGGATGATGGTTTTTAAAAATCTTGTATTTACATCTTCTTCTACAAACGGAACAGCATAAACATAATTTTTTATCATCACAACCAGGACTTTTTGATGTGCATATTTTGCATTGTTCGGATGTTTGATAATATCGAGTAAATCTCCTTGCTCAATATGCATCACAACCTGTTCAAAACTGACATTATTTTTCACTTCCCACGCAAAGTGCATAAAACTTTTTATCCGTATCGGCAACGTAATATCGCCCCAGATCGAAATCGAAGTACCATGCATCGCCGAGTCTGTCTTTTGTCGAAGCCCAGTAAATTCCTTTCTGCACATTCTTGAAAGCATGCTTGACCCTGGGCTTTTGTCGTGAGAGTTCGAGCAGTGATCGCATCTCTTCTTTGGTTGGGAGTCTCCATTTTTTGTAGCCTAAATAGTCCATATTTTGGCAATATTTGACAGCTTCATCGTAGGTCATTTTTTTCGAGGCGTTGGCATCGTAGTAGAATTTGCGGTTTTTTTTGTCCAGTACGATTCCCCGTGTGTTATCTCTGACGAAATTTTTATCGACATGCCCTTTTCCGTGTGTATAGGCAAAGCTGAAATCCGGCCAAAAACCGGCGTAAAGTGTTACAAAAGAGAGTGCAGCCAGAATCATTGTCTTTTTCATCATGAAGCTCCTCTTCGTAATCTGGATATCTCCCGATTTTTTTCCTTCATCATATTATACTACAAAGCATGCGCTATGGTAAAGTAACCGTGTTTGAGGATTGGTGTATGTGTCGGTCGGCAACCCCTGATACAGGGTTGCTTTTCGGTTTATGTGTGGTAGTTGGGTGCTTCTTTGGTGATGGTGACGTCGTGGACGTGGCTCTCTTTGAGTCCGGCGGAGGTAATTTCGACAAATTCCGCTTTCTCCTGGAAGGTTTTGATATCTTTTGCGCCGACGTACCCCATTGAGGCGCGTAGTCCGCCGATAAGCTGGTGGATGACGTTGCTCATTTTGCCGCGATAGGGGACCATCCCTTCGATCCCTTCGGGGACGAGTTTGTCGGCGGCGGTGCCTTCCTGGAAGTAGCGGTCGTTGCTTCCTTTTTGCATCGCGCCGATACTGCCCATGCCGCGGTAGGTTTTGTATTGTCTTCCCTGGTACATCAGTGTTTCGCCGGGGCTCTCTTCGGTTCCAGCTAGCAGGCTTCCGATCATGACGGAGCTGGCACCCACTGCAAGCGCTTTGGCGACGTCACCGGAGTATTTGATACCGCCGTCGGCGATGATGGGCACACCCAGTTCGCGCCCTTTTGCGGCGCAGGTGTCGATGGCTGTGATTTGCGGTACACCTACACCCGCAACGATTCGGGTAGTGCAGATCGATCCGGGTCCGATGCCCACTTTGACCGCATCTGCGCCGGCGTCCACAAGCGCTTCGACCGCTTCGGGGGTGGCGACATTTCCGGCGATGACGTCGATGTCGAACCGTTTTTTGATCTCTTTGACCGTGTCGATGATTCCTTTGGAGTGTCCGTGTGCGGAATCGAGCACCAGTACGTCGACACCCGCGTCGATGAGGGCTTCGGCTCTGTCGTACTGTCCCACGCCGATTGCGGCACCCACACCGAGGCGTCCGTATTTGTCTTTGAATGAGTTGGGGAACTCTTTGCGTTTTTTGAGGTCTTTGATCGTGATGAGTCCAGAAAGGATGCCGTTTTCATCCACAAGCGGGAGTTTTTCGATTTTGTGCTGATGAAAGATCTTCTCCGCATCGTCGAGCGAAATCCCCTTGGGGGCGGTGATGAGGGGTGCTTTGGTCATCACATCCGCCACTTTCTTGCTCATATCATTCTCAAATCGCAGGTCTCTGTTGGTCAGGATACCGACAAGCTGGTTGTTGTCGTCGACGACCGGAAAACCGGAGATTTTATATTCGTGCATCAGATTGTTGGCGTCCAGTAAGGTATCGTCGGGTTTGAGGTGGATCGGTTCGTTGATGACGCCGCTTTCACTCTTTTTGACGCGGCTGACCTCTTTTGCCTGTGATGCGATGTCCATATTTTTGTGGATGATGCCGATACCGCCCAGACGTGCCATTTTGATCGCCGCCTGGTGTTCGGTAACGGTATCCATCGCCGCGGAGACGAAAGGGATGTTAAGTTTGATGTTTCGTGTCAAAAGGGTTTTGATATCGACCTCTTTGGGCAGTACTTCCGAATATTGTGGAACGAGCAGGATATCTTCGAATGTGAGCGCTTTTTGTCTTATCTTCACGGTTTTGCCTTTACTTCAAAATATTTTCAAGACTGCTTGCGCCGTCGAACAGGGTCTGTTCGTCGAACGCTTTGGCTACGAATTGTGCACCGATAGGGAGTCCGTCGCTGCTGGTGCCTACAGGCAGCGAGATTGCAGGGAGTCCCGCGAGATTGACGGCAATCGTATAGATATCGCTCAGGTACATCTCCAGCGGATCTTTTTTGCTGCCGAACGCAAATGCCGGTGTCGGAGAGACGGGCATAAAGATCAAATCCGCCTCTTCGAAGATCGACTCAAATTGCGCTTTGATCAGATGTCTGGCTTTCTGCGCTTTGATATAGTAGGCGTCGTAGTATCCGGAACTGAGAACAAACGTACCGAGCAGAATTCTTCGCTTGACCTCTTCGCCGAACCCTTCGGAACGGGTTTTCAGATACATCTCTTTGAGATTTTCCGACGGGGCGCGGTTGCCGTAGCGTACACCGTCATAGCGGCTGAGGTTGGTACTTGCTTCCGCAGTCGCGATGATATAGTAGGTCGCCACGTCGTATTTGGAGTTGATCATATTTTTGTGGACGATTTTGTGTCCGGCATCTTCAAGGGCTTTGATGGCGTTGAGTATCGCGTTGCGTACCTCTTCACCGGCTTCTTCCATATAGTTGTCGATGACGGCGATTGTGAGTTTTCGGTTCGGATCGATTTTGTCGCTCACTTTTTTATGCGGTATGTTGACACTGGTAGAGTCTTTGGGTTCATGTCCCGCGATGATATCGTATAAAATCGCCGCATCTTCGACGTTTTGGGTGATCGGTCCGATCTGATCGAGCGAACTGGAGTAGGCACCCAGACCGTAACGGCTCACTTTCCCGTAAGTCGGTTTCATGCCCACGCAGCCGCAAAATGCCGCAGGCTGTCGGATACTGCCGCCCGTGTCGCTTCCCAGCGCCGCAATCGCGATACCGCCGGCAACCGCAGCCGCGCTTCCGCCGCTGCTTCCGCCGGGCACACGATCCGGATTGTGCGGGTTTCGTGTTTTGCCGTAGAAGGAGGTTTCTGTGGAACTACCCATCGCGAATTCATCCATATTGGTGCGTCCAAAGGGTGCCAGTCCGTTTGCGAGCATTTTATCGATAACGGTCGCGTTGTAGGGTGCGACGTATCCTTGCAAAATATTGGATGCAGAGGTGACATTCCACCCCTTGACCTGAATGTTATCCTTGACGGCGATCGGTACACCTTCACCAAACTCGGCGATCTCGCTCCCTGTCAACTGTTCAACGTAAGCACCCAGATCTTTTTTTGCTTCAATCTTTTGTCGTAAATCCTGTTTCAGTGCAGCTATCTCCTCTTTGGGAAGAGCCATTGCTTCTTTGAGTGTGATCAAACATATCCCCCGGGTAAAAATTTGGGATATTTTAGCGAAATATTGGTTAGAAGCGAAGCAGAAGCGGAATCAAGGAATTTTGTCCGCCTCTTTGATCTTGATAAGTGTTTACCGGCTATGCGGTTTTTTGAATATATAGATCACTTTGGAGTAGATCAGCTTTCGCGGTACCGCGCCGAAAAAGCGGCTGTCTTCCGAGTTGTCCCGGTAGTTGCCGGGCAGGTAGTATTGGTCGGCAGAAATAGTGGTTCGAGGTTTTTTCGCTTCATGCAAGGTATGTCAAAATTTCACGGTTGAAGCGCAGGAAGTCGTTAAGGTGGTCTTCAATGATTGCAACAAGAATATCAATGCTAAGATTTTGGTAATCATGTACGGCAATATTTCGAAAGCCGACCATTTTTTGCATCTGGCTTGCCGTTTCAGATGTGATGATCCCCGCTTCTTCAAGCATTTGAAATAGTTCGCGGCTGGTGGCAGGTACGCCGAGTTTTTCCGTTTTAACGATGTGTGCGGCGATGTCGATTGTTGCCTGGGAAGCCCGTTCGAGGTTCAGAGTGACCGAGTCCTGTTTGGTGAAATTTTGTAAAAATGTTGTCCTGTCGTCGGCATACTCTTCTTCGATGCGTGTGAGACAGCGTTCGATCGTTTGCAGTTTGGCAAGGATAATGTCAGGCACTTTTCAAAACCTTTTTGTCCGCTAAAATGGCGTCGATGATCGGCTGACGTTCTTCCTGAAAACGGAGATAAAAACTGTATGCCAGCATTTCGAACTCTTCCACGTCGTATCCGCCGCCGAAAATGCGTTTTCCGGTAGAGATGATTTGAAATCGAAAAACAGTGTTGGTCGTTTTGAGATCAACCAGATCGACATCGATATTAAGACGGCGTGCAAGTCTCTCTGCAATCTCCCATCGGTTGATGTTATCTAACGTATCTTCCGCAAGATAGGCGATATCTATATCACTCTCCTTATTTGCGGTGTCGTCTGCGAAACTACCGAAAATATAGAGTGCTTTGAGGTTGGGCAGGGCTTCATGAAGTTCGGTGATGATTGTCTCTTGCATCTGTGGTGTCAGTTTCATGAAGTACTCCTCATTTGCCCTATTTTACCATGAAATCTTTTCACAGTGCTTTTGCGTGTGTCGGTAGAGATAGACGGCATAGACAAGGTGGTAGAGTAGCCAGCCGAAAGAGGCGACGGTGAGCAGTGCGGCGAGTGTGAAAAAGAGCGGGTGGAGGAAGGAGAGCAGCCAGATGACAAAGAGTGCGGTGTGGAGGTAAAAGTGTATTTTGACACGTTTGGGGTGGATGATGTCGTGCATGAGCGGTGCTTTCATATACCCCTGGTTGGAGAGGTGGAACCAGACCAGAAAGGGGACGATTTTATAGACCATGGCAAAAACGATACTGAGGACGAAGAATATGAATGTACCGTAACTGAGCTGATGGAGGAGCGGGATTGTTATGAAGTGTTGTGCAATCCAGAGCAGCATTGTGACGATGAGCATCGCCATGCCGAAGCGCCAGAGCCAGACGGTGGCGTCGGAGGTGGGGCGTCTGCGTTTGTAGAGGCGGTAGATAGTGACTGTCGCATAAACGATAAAAAGCAGTGCGACGATCAGATCGATATAACCGGAAAGTCCGCTACTAAGCAGCGCTGTTTTGAGCAGCAGCAGGGTAAAGATTGTTGCAGTGAAATAGTCGCTGATCACTTTGGGGTAGGGTGGTGTGACGTAGAACATCTCCACGACCTGAAAGGAGATCGAGACGATCAATAGTGCAACCCAGCCGAAGAGTGCGAACGAAAAGTGCGCTTCTTTGAAAATGACGAAGTGTTTACCTTCATGAAGTCCGCCCAGTGCAGTCAGCAGATAGAGGGCGAAAAGAATGGTCAGCAAAAATCCGAGCAGTGCGTAAAGCATCCCTTTCGACGATGCGGAGTGGTTTTCGAGTTTGAAGAGTCTGTAGAGCATCAGCATGGTGGCATAGAGCAGTGAGACTCCGAGCAAGACTCCCGCGGTGATATAGCAGGTACTGTTTCCTTGCCAAAAAGCGCAGAGCAGGGTGATGAGACCGAGTGTGAAAGCGATGTGTACGAAAGTCGCTTTTCGGGTCGGTGCTGGGAGGACGACACCGGCGATGACCGGCAGCATCTGAAAAAGTGCTCCGAGCATGAACGAAGCCATCACACCG
>WGAE01000071.1 GCA_015489185.1 Campylobacterales bacterium | reverse complement strand
TCGTAAAATCTTCCCACCGTTTTGCCACAGCCGAAAGCACCGCCGCCGTCTCGATCATCCACGGAATCGGTCCCCAGAAACGGCGAAAGAGACGATGCCACCATGTCTCGCCCTTCTCTTCGATCGTATTGGGACCGTACTTTGCCAGACGCCGTTTCGCTTCCTCGCTGCTAAGTCCTTTGACTTTGGTCATATCCATCACTTACTCCTTCGGAAAGAGCGGTGTTTTGTTGGCTTCATGCCACGCCTGCATCCCTTCCCACGCCTCCTGGGCGCTTTCGGCAAACCAGAAGAGGTCGCGATCTTCAGGATCGATCGTCCCCTCAATCTCCAGCATCTCAAAATCGATCAGCTTCTCCCAATACTCCCGTCCGATAAAGATAACCGGTACCGGATCGATCTTGCGCGTCTGGATCAGTGTCAGCGTCTCGAAGAGTTCATCCAGCGTACCGTACCCACCCGGGCAGACGACCAGCCCGCAGGCACGTTTGAGAAAGTGCATCTTGCGAATCGCGAAGTAGTAAAACTGAAAACAGAGTTCGGGGGTGATGTAAGGGTTGGGAAACTGTTCATGAGGCAGTGTAATATTCAGACCAATCGTCTTTGCGCCGACATCGAACGCCCCACGATTGGCCGCTTCCATGATGCCGGGACCTCCACCCGTCATGATCGCGACACGGTTATCTTCACTTCCTTCTCCCGCTTTGCCGACCAGACGCCCAAATTCGCGGGCGATTTCGTAATATTTGGACTTTTCGAGGATACGCTCCGCCTTGCGTACCGCTTTAAGCAGCTTTTCGGATTCGGGCTCTTTGGCCAGCGCCTTCTGCGCCTCTTCGAGCCGTTTCAGCGCCGTCTCCCGCTCGACGATACGCGTACTCCCAAAGACGACAATCGTCCGCTCTATACCGTGCTTTCGCAGTGTCAGTTCGGGCTTTAGATAGTCCAGCTGCAGCCGGATCGGCAGCGTATCATCCGAGAGCAGGAAATCTTCATCTTCGACCGCCAGCCTGTAGCTGGGGCTCTTCATAATCGTATTGACCCGTTTGAGCGCTTCGGGATCCTCTGTGCGCGGTTTGGGATGCTGCCACGGAAGATCGGTTTTGCGCCTTCTTTTGTTGGGCGGTTTGATCAGGCTTTTTCGTCTCATCGTTCACTCCCCTTTCTTTTTACGTGTATCAATTATACACTTTCAGTAAGAACGATTTCTGCCTGTTAACTAACACTCACCTCACTTTTTTCCGAAATCCACCCTCTGATTTTCGCTTCATACCGTTTTGTATATGCTTCACCTTTTTTTGCGTCGGGAGCCTGAATATAAAGATGTACCAAATCTTCATGATCGTCGGGGATCATCAATACCCACTCATGCGGCGCGAAAAGAATTTTGATACCGTCCAGATATGAGACTTCATGACCTGCCGCCTCTTCCATAAAAAGACGCATCACACGCCCTTTCAGATTCGTCGGACACGGTAATGAAACCGATCGATAATAAAAGTCGTCAATTTCAGCAAGCAACTCCGAAAAACGCAGACCGTGCAGCGTCATAAACTCCAGAATTTTCAAGCTGGCAAAAATCGCGTCGCTATGGTAACCGAACTCCGTAAAGGCGTAGTGCGCGTCAACATCGGCGACCAGATCGAACTGTCCCAGATAGTCGGTCTTTTTCCCCATCAGTCTGCCGCGCTCGATCACGATATCGGAAAATTTATGATCCATCATATCCGGTGCCCAGGCGGGCAGGAAAACCCGGTAGGTTTTTGTGTCATGCAGATGCAACATATAGAGCAATGCCATCAACACCCTTTCCCGGCTGACAATCTCTCCCCGATCATCGACAATATCAAGCCGCTGCCCGTTGGGATAGAGGATAATCCCCGCCGCCAGTCCCAGCGCACGCACGATATCGGAGAGCTCCTGTTTCGCGGCGGTCTGATTTTTGGCGGTGATCGTCTCCAGCTTCGCGGGACTGACATAGTCGTTGATCATGATATTTTCAATTCCAAGCGTATCCAGCAGTGCCGGGTAGATATCGCTGACCATACCGTGCATCATATTGGCGACGATTTTGAGTTTTGCGTTGACAAAATTGGCTTCCGAAACGAGTCTGCGCACATCCTCTTTGTAAGCGCGTTTCATATCGGAAGGCGCGAGAATCTTCCCGACCCGTTTGGGATTGACACGCCGAAACTGCTCTCTGAAAAAGATACGTTCGATACTTTTGGCGAGATTGGTATCGATCAGCATCCCTTCATGGGTGAAAAAGACAATCTCCGTCTTTCCGATATGGCTGACGGAGTGGCGCACATGGATCCCGGCGGCGATCGTATCGTTTTTGAAAAGTTCATGGCGCATGACATTGCTCGGCACCGCCTGAATATCGACACAGTTGATCCCGGTCGACAATAATCCTCCCAGTACGAAACGTTTGATCATCCGTGAAGAGGGGTGGTAGTCTCTGGAGACAAAAACCGTCGATCCCTCCTGCAAAATCGTACCGAACGCCTCCGCGATCTTGACCGCCATTTCACCGGTCAATTCGACATTTGCCGTACCGATCACTTTCCCTTTATGAAAGAGGGCGCGTTTGTACCGTTCTCCCCAGACGACATTGCTGCTGACAACCGCACCCTTTTCGATCGTTTTGTGCGGCCAGATCGTCACATCCTTGATCACCTTCACACCCGCTTCAAGATGGCAAAACTCCGCAACGACCGCACCATGCGCCATCATCACCCCGTCGTCGATCCGGGTATCGTTGCAAACGACACAGTGGCGCGACCCCACATTGGCACCCAGATGCACCCGCTCCCAGAGCACACTGTTTTCGATCCGGCACCCTTCGCCGATGACACACCCCTCCCCGATCGTACAATTCTCCAGCGTGACATTTTCACCGATGATCGTATCTTTACCGATAATCACCGTCCCCAGACAGGTAACCGAAGCGGGAAGCGTCACGTTATCGGCAACACAGAGTGTCAAATCTTTTTTGTGTTTGCAGACACCGGGCAAATCGTAAAGCACACGTCCTTCGAAAATATCTTCATGCACATCGCGGTAACTGACCGGATTTCCGACATCACGCCAGTATCCTTCAAGCGTACATCCCCAAAGCGGTACCCCCTC
>WGAE01000070.1 GCA_015489185.1 Campylobacterales bacterium | reverse complement strand
GTAGTTAAATTTTTAAAAGGAGTGCGCATGGCAGTCGAAAAAGAAAGACGTGACTTTCTTGGAATGGCGCTTGGCGGCTTTACCGCATTGGGTGGTATTGCGGCATTAGGTGCTATGAAACATACGTGGGATCCGCTTCCCAGCGTTAAAGCGGCGGGGTTTACCACAATTGATCTTACTGAAATGCAACCGAATCAGCTGGTTGTTGAAAAGTGGCGTGGTAAACCTATTTTTGTTTTGAAAAAGACAGACAAAATGAAAAAAGATGATCGAGATATCATCGTAGGAAAGGACAGATACTTTATCGCGATCGGTCTTTGTACCCATCTCGGATGTATTCCTGCGTATTATCCCGATCAGTTGAAGTTTATCTGTGCTTGCCACGGTGGACAGTTCGATACTGCGGGTAGAGTTTTGAAAGCACCGCCTCCGATTCCTCTTCACATTCCGCCTTTCAAAATCGATGGAACCAAAGTGGTACTAGGTGAAGAAGGACCGGAGTATAAAAAGATGAAAGCCGCCGGCTTAACAGTGTAAAGGAGGATCAATGGCACATTTTGAAAAAGCGAAAAATTTGCATGACTGGTTGAACCAACGTCTTGCAATCGATACGGTACGACGTGTTCTGGCGACGGAATATTGGATTCCGAAAAACATTAACTTCCTTTGGGCGATGGGTATGATTCTGGCTACGACTTTCGGTTTGCTGCTTATCTCCGGAATCTTCCTGTTGATGTACTATAAACCCGACATTCATATGGCGTTTGACTCCGTCAACTACACGATCATGGACGAGGTGGGTTATGGATGGCTCTGGAGACATATGCACGGTGTGGCTGCGTCGGTTGTCTTTCTGATTATCTATATCCATATGTTTACCGGAATCTACTACGGTTCCTATAAAAAGGGACGTGAGCTGATCTGGATTTCCGGTATGTTGCTCTTTGTAACATTTTCTGCGGAAGCCTTCTCCGGTTATATGCTTCCATGGGGACAAATGAGTTACTGGGCCGGTATGGTTATTACCAATCTCTTCAGTCTCGGTTCTCTGGAGTTGAACGGACTAGTCGAGTGGATTCGCGGTGACTATGTTCCGGGCGATGCGTTCCTGGGTAGATTCTTCATGCTGCATGTATTGTTGCTGCCGCTGGTGATTATCGCACTGATCGTATTCCACTTTGCGACACTTAGAATACCTCACGTTAACAATCAGGATGGTGAAGAGATCGATTTTGAAGCTGAGGCGAAAAAATATTTGGCTGGCGATACCAAAAACGCGAAAGTTATCCGCTTCCAGTGGGACTTCCTCTCCAAGGATATATTCGTACTCGGTATTTTCCTGATCTTTTATTTCTATCTGGTGTTCTATCACTACGAGTTTGCGATGGATCCGGTTAACTTTGATCCTGCCGATCCACTGAAGACACCACCACATATTTATCCTGAATGGTATTTCCTCTGGAGTTACGAGATTCTTAGACCGTTCCCGAAAGATCCCGGTCTGGTGGCATTCGGTTTTGCGCAGGTGATTTTCTTCCTGTTGCCGTTCCTGGACAGAAGTCCAAATGTTGCGCCGGCGAACAGAAGAGGGCTTTTTGCAATCTGGTTCTGGGTGCTGCTGGTCGATATGATCGTTCTGACAGTGATGGGTAAACTGCCTCCTCAGGGTATATTCAGTACGATCGGTCTTTATGCGGCAGCTGTATTTATCGGTTTGTGGGTGCTTCTGCCGATCATAACGATGCTTGAGAAGAAAAAGTAGGAGGCGCAGGATGAATAAAGAGTTGAAAATATTAGCAGTTGTCGTTTTCTTTACACTGGTGACATATTGGGGTGTCGAACCGTTCGCACACTCTCAGATGCATAAACATGTAGAGTTCAAAAACTTTGCCTATGAAGATCTGCCGGCACTCAAAGCCAAAGGTGATCCGGCGAAAGGTAAAGAGCTTGTGACCGGGGCAGCCGCATGTACCGGTTGTCACGGAATCAAAGCCGAAGGTATGGCTGCACCTATGGATGCCGCTACGGCGATCGCCAGCTACGGTGTCAATCCGCCTGACTTGAGTCATGTCGGTGCATTGCTGGATGAAAAATTCCTTGCCGCATTGATCAAAAATCCTGCGCACGCATTAAAGGTCGAACACAAATTCAGTGACAAACGTCCTTATCCGATGACATCTTTCATGGGTGCCGGCGGAGATCTTGATCAGGAAGTTGCAGATATCGTCGCTTATCTGAAGCAGGTCGCTTCCAAAGAGGAGGTAACACCGAAAGCCGCTTACGAGATGGCGTGTGGTAGATGTCACGCGATGCGTTACGACAAGTGGACACAGATCGGTGAGACGCCGAAGTTCAAATATGAAAAAGATGAGGTCGCTTACAAGGCGAAAGTACTTGATGCTCAGGACAAGGTCAAAGCTTATCTGGGTAAATTGCCGCCTGATCTCTCTATCATCATCAGAGCGAGAAGTGAAGAGTTCCTCAAAACATTTGTCGAAGATCCGCAATCTCAACTGCCTGGTACGGCGATGCCACGTGTCGGTCTGACCAATGAAGGTTATGAGAAAGTGGTGCAACATTTGGAAGAGGTGGGTGATCCGAGCAAACCTGCACGTGATTCACTTGGATGGAAAGTGATTCTCTACTTCGTGATCTTCTCGATCCTCGCATATCTCTGGAAACAGAAAATCTGGAGCAAACTCCACTAACAATGACATCGGGGCTGAATACCCCGGTGTTGCTTCAAGAACGCTGCAAAATTGTTTCGTAATATTACTTTTTTCTTTGGATGACGACGTTTGCGTT
Source organism: Campylobacterales bacterium (assembly GCA_015489185.1). Classification (GTDB taxonomy): domain Bacteria; phylum Campylobacterota; class Campylobacteria; order Campylobacterales; family QNZT01; genus QNZT01. The sequence continues at coordinate 3,822 of WGAE01000070.1, read as the reverse complement.
TTTTTCAGTTAACTTGTAGAATGTATTGTTTTGATCGAATTCTATAATACCGCTATCTTTGAATTGATTGTGTTTATAATATTGATAACGGCATAGCCTCTCTTTACAAGAGACAACCAGTTTTCGGTCTCCCTTGATTGTAAAGACACGGTGTTTGGGGTGATGATTGATTGCCTCTCTTAATGCAAAGAGCAACTTGTTCTTGTCTCTTCGAAATTTAGCATCCGTGATTTTTGGCTTCTGACCGTCATAAAAGACATAACGACTTTTTCCGAGGATAATGCGCACAAACGGATTGGTTGCTTTTGCATTCAGGTATAGTTTCTGGATTGTATTGATATTTTCAATTTCACCGAGGGTAATACCGTTGTACTTGATTGTATAGGTGTCTCCGGCATATAGAAGGATAGAGCTGGAAAGAAGTGCTGCAAAAGCCGTTTTAATCTTCATAATGTCAATTCCTCGAGATTTGGATATGTGAATTATAGAATATCGTTGTGTAAAATTTGTGAGTTGTAAGCTTTTTACGCAGTGAAGCTTCTACTTTTTCGCATTATCTTCTTCACTACGTTTTTCCTGAGCTTTCTCTTTATCGAATGAAGAAGGGGTGATCATCTCCATCAGAGAATTGAAGGCGCTGGAACTTCCGCTCTCTCTTTTCTCATCTTCTTCCTGGGATTTGCTTGCAAATGCACCTGCTGAGATTAGTTTTTGATAGCGCTTTTCCAAACGCTCTTTATCGTTTACAATTTCCAACTCTTCGACGCTTTGCAGGAAATAGCGTTTCAATGCCTCTACGGCAGCTTTTTTATCACGATGTGCACCCATTAAAGGTTCTTCGATGACATCGTCGATCAGCCCCAGTTCTTTGAGGTCTTCTGCGGTAATCTTCATTGCTTTGGTTGCCTGTTCCTGCTTTTTGGGATCGTTCCACAAAATCGCAGCACAACCTTCAGGTGAAATGACGCTGAATACCGAATAGCGCATCATGGCAAATTTATCTGCGACACCGATTGCCAGTGCACCGCCGCTCCCACCTTCACCAATCACAACCGAGACGATGATAGCGTTTAAATCACTGAGTTCATAGAGATTTCGTGCGATCGCTTCACTTTGTCCCCTCTCTTCCGCACCGATTCCAGGATATGCACCCGGAGTGTCGATCAGAAAGAGAATCGGCAGGCGAAATTTTTCAGCAAGTCTCGCGACCCGAAGTGCTTTTCGGTACCCTTCCGGATGGGGCATACCGAAATTACGTTTAATCTTGTTTTTGGTTCCACGACCTTTCTGCTCACCGATTACAATACACTTTTTGCCTTCGATTTCACCGATATAACAGACGATCGCTTCATCGTCACGAAATTGTCTGTCCCCATGAAGTTCATATGCATTTTCCATCATCCCGCGGATATAGTCCAGTGCATACGGACGATTGGGATGACGGGCAAGTTGAAGTTTCTGATAGTCTGAAAGATTTTTATATGTTTTTGCGATCTCTTTTTCGAGATTTTTTTGCAAAATTTCTACGGCGTCTGTATCACCTTTGGCATTCGCATCGCGTATGTCCTCGTCGATCTGCTGAATACCCTTTTCGAAGTCGAGGTAAGTCACCATGAAAGTTCCTTATACGCGTTTAAAGATGACACAACCGTTTGTTCCTCCAAATCCGAATGAATTACTCATGATGACGTTTAGTTCCGCTTCTCTGGCGGTATTCGGTACATAGTCGAGATCACATTCCGGATCAGGGTTTTCATAGTTGATTGTCGGAGGCAATACACCGTCACGCATTGCCATCAGGGAAATAACCGCTTCGATTGAACCTGCAGCGCCGAGGCAGTGACCGATTTGTCCTTTTGTGGAACTGACCGGAGGACAAGCCTCTTTTGAACCGAAAAGCATTTTCAGTGCCGCTGTTTCGTTGCGATCGTTGGCAGGCGTACTGGTACCGTGAGCATTGATATAGTCTATTTTCGGTTTACCCGCCATTTCATATGCCATTTTCATTGCGCGGTAAGGACCGTCGACAACCGGGGTTGTGATATGGTTAGCGTCACCGCTTTCACCAAATCCTATCAATTCCGCGTAAATACGTGCACCTCTGGCTTTTGCACTTTCATACTCTTCCAGAACCAGTGCACCGGAACCTTCACCCATCACAAATCCGTTTCGTGTTGCATCGAACGGTCGGGAGGCTTTTTGCGGTGTATCGTTGTCAGTAGAGAGTGCTTTCATCGAGGCAAAACCACCGATACCGACGTCACAAATCGCCGCTTCAGCACCGACAACCAGCATTTGGTCAGCCATACCGAGCATAATGGATTTGGCTGCGTTGGCAATAGCGTGAGTTCCTGCGGCACAGGCAGTGACATCAGAGAGATTTGGACCTCTGAGTTTATGTTCTATTGAAATGAATCCGCCGAGCATATTGACCAGTGCGGAGGGAATAAAGAACGGAGAAATTCTTCTCGGTCCTCTTTCATGAGAAATCAGCGCGTTTTTCTCGATATTGGTTAATCCCCCGATACCCGATGCGGAAACAATCCCAAAACGTTCAGGTTCAAAATTTTCAATGGCGGCATCGTTCATCGCTTCCTGAGCGGCTTTGATACCAAACTGGATGAAACGATCCGCTTTTTTGACCTCTTTGGGATTCATGACTGTTGTCGGGTCAAAGTCCGTAATCTCACCGGCAATCTGTGCGGCATGTTTAGATGCGTCAAACAAGCTAATCCTTTTAATGCCACATTGCCCCTCAATGATAGCCTTAAAAGAACTCTCTTTATCCATACCGACCGCGTTGATCATTCCCAGACCCGTTACAACAACTCTTCTCAAAATAATGCTCCTTAAATGATTAAAACCTGAAATCCGTTAAATTATCATAATGTACGATAAATTGTGAAGAGGAACGCATCGGAAACCTCTTCACAAAATGCATTTATGCACTATGTTCTTCGATATATTTTACCGCGTCACCGACTGTTGCAATCTTTTCCGCGTCTGCATCGGGAATCTCGATATCGAATTTCTCTTCGAGTTCCATGATGAGTTCAACGACATCCAGAGAGTCAGCACCCAGATCTTCGACGAATTTGGATTCCTCTTTGATATCGTCGGCGTTTACGTTTAGTTGTTCAGCCACTACTTCTTTTACTTCATCTATCAATGCCATGTAAATCTCCTTTTAGTATGTACTCGCGTATATTACCAAAAAATAGTTAAATTTTGTGCAGTTGTATTTGTTTCAATCCCCTTTAAGGGGAGGTGTTACATATACATACCGCCGTTGACTTTCAGGATCTCTCCGGTGATATATGCCGCAGAATCACTGAGTAAAAATGCGACTGCGTTTGCCACGTCTCTTGGGTCTCCGAATCTGCCCAGCGGAATTTTATCGGTATATGATTTTTTCACTTCATCGCTTAACTCTTCAGTCATATCTGTGGCGATAAATCCCGGTGTAATTGCGTTGAATCGTATACCGCGTGCCGCGCCTTCAAGTGCGAAGCTTTTAGTCATTGCATTCATGGCTCCTTTACTGGCGGAGTAGTTGACCTGTCCGATATTTCCGGTCTCTCCGACAATGGATGAGATATTGACAACACTGCCGAAACGTTTTTTGCTCATCACTTTCAATGCCTCTCGGCAGCCAAGAAAAGCGGAGTCAAGGTTTGCTTTGATAACAGAATCGAAATCTTCCAGTTTCATTCGCATTGCGAGTTTATCGTTTGTGATTCCTGCGTTATTGACGAGATAGGAGAGTTCACCGTCGCTTTCTATGATGGTTTTGATCGCGGAGACAAAAGCTTCCTCCTCACT
>WGAE01000069.1 GCA_015489185.1 Campylobacterales bacterium | reverse complement strand
GACAAAAAAGTGTAGCCGTACAGATGCCATCAACACATCGTTTTCATGCCAGGAACCGAATTTTCTCAATCTACAGGGAAAAAATATGGTGGCCGCGATTGGACTTGAACCAACGACCACCACCATGTCAAGGTGGTGCTCTACCAACTGAGCTACGCGACCATAAAAGAAGTATATTAGCGAAAACAACTTTTGTGTTTTCTTAAGTAAACAGGAGGTTGTTTTAAAATGTGCGGAATTATACACAATTTTTCATAAAACAAAATAAATCGAATACACTAAGATGATTTTTTTACTTTTTTATCATGAATAAAATTTTGCCACAATATCAACGCTACACCCAGATCGATCATGACATCCGCAAAATTGAAAATCGCAAAATCGAAACCACAGTGCCAATAGACATAGTCTACCACTCCCCCGTGCAAAAAACGATCCAGCAGATTACTGATGCCGCCACCCATCAATAATCCCAAAGCAATTGCATATAAGGAGAGATCATGACGGCGGTAAAAAATATACCCTAATACCGCCGCAATCAGAAAGAGCTGAATATATTTGAGATTCTCGCCCAAAAAAGCGAACATCGAAAACGCCACCCCTTTATTGAGGGTTAAATTGAGCGAAATACAGTTGCTGTTCCAGTCAAAGCCGTTCAAAAAGAGCGATTTAATCCACTGATCGACAATCAATACGAACAGAAACGCAACAAAAAACTTAGGCATAAACTTATGCATTCAGTGCCTTTGAAAAAAATGCAAGTACCTCTTCTATCCGTTTTTGTACCAACTCTTCATCTTTGCCTTCTAAAAGCACGCGCAACAGATTTTCCGTTCCGGAGTAGCGAATCAACGGACGGATACCGTCGGCTTTCAGACTCTCTATCAGTTCATGATACCCTTTGATCTCATCCAACGGAATTTTCTTTTTGATTTTAACGTTTTTAAGTATCTGCGGATAGAGTTCAAACGGATTGAGCACCTGGCTTGCTTTTTTCTTTTTGGTCAGAATATATGCCGAAACCTGTAGTGCCGCCGCCAGTGCATCTCCCGTTTTTGCGAAGTCACTGAGGATAATATGCCCGCTCTGCTCTCCGCCGAAATTGAGCCCCTCTTTTTGCATCGTCTCCAAAACATATTTATCACCGACATTACAGCGATAAAGCTTGATCCCCTGCTGAGTCAGATAATCTTCCAGCGCCTGATTGCTCATGACGGTTGCTACAATACCGTTGTTCGCCAGTCTCCCCTGCTCTTTGAGGTGGTTGGCAAGCACACCTAGCAGTTTGTCTCCGTCGACAATCTCACCTTTTTCGTCGACAACAACAATCCTGTCTGCATCCCCGTCGAACGCAAAGCCGATATCGGCTCTCAGACGTTTCACCTCTTCACTCAGTCTTTGCGGATACAGCGCGCCGCATCCGTCGTTGATATTTTTACCGTCAGGTTCATTGTTCAATACAAATACATCCGCTCCCAGTTCTCTGAAGACCGTGGGTGCCACCTTATATGCCGCACCGTTGGCGACATCGAGCACGACACGCACATTGTGCAGCGTCATCGAGCGTGGAAATGAGTTTTTCACATGTACAATATAACGCCCAACACCGTCTTCAATCCGTTTTGTTTGTCCGATTTCCATATATTTTGCCTGGTGCCGGTTGATCATTTCATCATCGAAATAGATCTTTTCAATCTGCTTTTCGATCTTTTCATTCAATTTGTTTCCACGTTTGTCGAAAAATTTGATCCCGTTGTCTTCATAGGAGTTGTGACTCGCAGAGATCATAATCCCAGCATCACAGCGCAGATCTTCAGTCAAAAAAGCGATCGCCGGTGTCGGCAACGGTCCCATCTGACGCACATCAAATCCCACCGCCGTCAACCCGGAAATAATGGCACTTTCGATCATATAACCGCTTTTTCGTGTATCTTTTCCGACAAGAATTTTATTGGTAATGGAGTGTTTTCGAAAATAGATCCCGGCTGCCATCGCCAGGCGCATTGCCAGCATTGCGGAAAGCTTCTCTCCCGCCATTCCGCGTACACCGTCCGTTCCAAAAAGTTTCATCGATATATCCACCTTTTAATTCAATATCTTTAAGCACATTCTATATCGTCTCGTTTTAAAATAATATTAGTATCTTGTTTCCTGTTTCTTTGTGCCCATCTTTTACTGTTTTTTAACTTAAATTAAGCATTTTTTTATATACCTTTCAATATAATCGCTCACTAAAAAAATATTCACAAAGGGCAAAACGAATGGCAAATCACAAGTCAGCACTGAAAAGAGCCAGACAAACCGTCAAAAGAACGGAGAGAAACCGATTCTACAAAACCAGAATCAAAAATATCACCAGAGCGGTCAGAGAGGCTGTGGCAAGCGGAGACGTTGAGAAGGCAACAGAAGCGTTAAAACTTGCCAACAAAAATTTCCATAAATATGTCAGCAAAGGTGTTTTGAAAAAGAATACCGCGGCAAGAAAAGTCAGCAGACTTGCCAAACTTGTCAACGCAATGAGCAAAGCGGCGTAACCCGCGCTTTGCCCTTTTTACTTCAATAATGTTAAAAGAAAAACTCCAGCCTTTTCTCGATCGATACCACGAAATCACTACCCTGCTCTCTTCTCCCGAAATCGTTTCCGATATCAAAAAGATGACCGAGCTTTCACGTGAACAAAAAAATCTAGAGCCGGTCAAAGAGAAGGCGGAAGAGTATTTTCAGGTCTGTAAAGAGATCGAAGAGAACAAAGAGATGCTCGAAGACAAGGAGCTCGGCGAACTTGCAAAAGAGGAGCTGAAGGTTCTTGAACCCAGAAAAGCTGAAATCGAAGAGGAGATTAAAGTCCTCATGTTGCCTCGCGATCCCAACGACGACCGCAATATCTACCTCGAAATGCGCGCTGGAACGGGCGGTGACGAGGCGGCACTTTTTGTCGGAGATCTTTTCAAAGCCTATGTACGTTATGCGGAAAGCAAAGGGTGGAAAGTCGAAATCGTCTCATCAAGTGAAGGTACGGTAGACGGATACAAAGAGATTATCGTTTTAGTCAAAGGAGAAGGGGCTTACAGCAGACTCAAACATGAAGCGGGTACCCACCGGGTGCAACGGGTACCGGCAACCGAATCACAAGGGCGTGTGCACACTTCCGCCATTACCGTAGCGGTATTGCCGGAAGTAGATGATGTGGAAATCGAAATCAACGAAAACGATCTGAAAATCGATGTGATGCGCTCCTCAGGATGCGGCGGTCAGTCTGTCAACACAACCGACAGCGCCGTTCGTATCACACATATTCCTACCGGTATCGTCGTCACCAACCAGGATCAGAAATCACAGCATAAAAATAAAGAGAAGGCGATGAAAGTCCTCAAAGCCAGACTCTACGAAATGGAGATGAAAAAGAAGCAGGAAGAGGAGGGTGCCGAGCGAAAATCGCAGGTCGGTACCGGTGACCGAAGCGGCCGTATCCGCACCTACAACTATCCGCAAAATCGCATCACCGACCACCGCATCAACCTCACACTCTACCGTCTCGATGCGATCATGGAAGGCGGTCTGTTCGATGAGATCATCGATCCGCTGATCGCCCACTATCAGGCGGAGCAGATGAAAGAGGCGGGACTCTAACCTCCTCTCTTAGAGCACAAAAGAGCTGATCAAGCCGATCGCTCCGCCAAATACCCCGCCCCAGACAACCAGCCACCCCAGATGCTCCCGCATCAGATTTTGCATCATCTCTTTGACTATTTTGGGTGTCAGTTGATTGAGCCGGTTTTCGACGATCTTTTCGATCGAAGCGATCAGGTCGTCACTGAAAGAGGAGTGCTTCAAGTGGTGATCGAGCTGCTTTTTGAACCCCTCCGAAGAGACGATTTTCGTTACGGCACTCTGAAGTTTGGTGGTAAAAGGTTCGCGCAGCTTCTCCAGCGCCGCCTCCCCGCCGATCATGTTGACCATGCCACCAAACTGCGACTCCATCACCGTTTTGGAGAGTGCATCGAACGCCGGAGAGAAGTCCGCCTCATGCACCAGCGGCGCCAGATCGATCTTGCGCTCTTCCTGTGAGAGAAAATTTTCGATCTGCTCTTTGCTGAAAAACTGCGTCATGATCATCTCGCGAATCGCCTTTTTAAAGGCTTCAAACTTCAACTCGAT
>WGAE01000068.1 GCA_015489185.1 Campylobacterales bacterium | reverse complement strand
GGTTGTCGTTTCGCCGTGGACGATACGTGTGTCGTAACAGAAGGTGCATTTGTCCACCGCAACATGTTTGTCGTCGACAAATCGGGCATCGTAAGGGCACGCTTCCATACATCCCTTACAGAGAATGCAGGTCTCTTTGTCTGTAAAAACCAGCCCGCCTTCAACGAAGTGGCTGGCACCCGTCGGGCAGACATCGACACATGGAGCATCGAGACAGTGGTTGCACTGGGAAGGGTGGAGGGCAACGAAGGGTTTACCGAATATCACCTTTTCACTTTGCGAAACCCAGATACGTTGCTTATCCGCACCAAGCTGCACACCGTTTTGCTCTTTGCACGCTACTTCACAGGCTTTGCAGTCAATACAGTTTTGATACTCCAGTGCCATTGCGAAATTCATATCATACCTTTCTTACGTCGACGATGGTTTCATGCATCGCAGCTGAACCGAATACCGGTTCGATACGGTCCTCGATGATCATATTGTCACTTGCACCGTTTCGGTATCCGAACGTCAGACCTGTCGATTCCGAACCGAACCCGTGTACGAAAAAGAGGACACCACGTACGATTTTTGGTGTCGGATACGCTTTGATACGTACCTTTCCTACACTGCTTTGTACTTCGACAAGATCACCGAAGGCAATGCCCTTCTCTTTTGCGTCTTCATGATTGATCCAGAGATAGTTTTCCCTTACAAGATCAAGCAAGGCGATATTGTTTTGTGTCGCGTTTTGGGTAAATTGTGCGTGTCGTCCGGTAATGAAACGAAATTTTCCGGGCGGTGTGGGGCGGTGCAGTTCATCATGCCAGGTTGGCATAGGGTCGATCCCCTTTTCCGCGAGTGAATCGAGTTTGCACTCGACTTTGCCGCTCGCTGTGCCGAGATTTTTTTTCAGTGCCGCCAGTGCTTTTTCATCGATACAGCTGTCGTGTATATCCGGCTTCTCTCCACCGGGTGTGGTAAAATATTTTTTGTCGTCGGGATAGTAGCGGTATTCGTTTTCGTTCAGCTTCATGAAGTATGTTTCTATATTTGGGTACCAGACCCCTTTTTCACGCAGGATACGATACGCCTCTTCACCGTGTTCTGAGACGATACGCTCTTTGTTGATCTCTTCCATACTTTTTTCAAAATCCAGCGTAAAATCGTATCCGTCTTCGGCATAGACATCCTCTTCACCGCGCTCTTCTATTTCGTTTCGGACGTCTGTGTCATATTTTTTGGTGATTTCAAACAGCGGTTTGGATGCTTTTTTCGCCAGTCCCTGTAAAATTTCATATACCGGTTTACTTTCATAAAGCGGATCGATCACTTTATTGCGCAGGACGATGGCGGGTTGGGTGCCGGCAAAAGATTTGACGGGATCTTCACGCTCCAGATAGGTACATTCCGGCAAGACGACATCGCTCATCATGACCGTGTCGCTCGGCATCGTATCGATTGTGACGACCAGATCCATCTGTTCCAAAAACCGTTTGGTTTTTGCGGTATTTGGGATGCAAAGCATAGGATTTTGTTTGTAGATGAACATACCGCGTATCGGATAGGGAGAGCGACCCTCCAGAACCATGTTACGAAAGCCGATCCATGTACCGTTTGGACCGACAAAAGCCGCTTCCTCTTTGTCTGCACGGGTTTTTGCCTGTGCATAGATGGCTGTTATAACATCATGGTGGGGCAAAGAAATCCGTTTTCCGAATATAATTCCGCCTTTGACATCAATACCGCCGCCCAGTGCAGTAAAGATAGCCTGTGCTCGTCTAAGTTGAAAATCTTGTTGACTCCAGGCTGTCCGTCTACCCTGATAGTAGATCGCACGCGGTGCGTGTGCCATAAACTCTCTGGAGATCGTACGGATATCATCAGCCGGAATACCGGTGATTTTTTCCGCCCACTCCGGAGTATAACCGGAGGAGAGGATATGCGTTTTGTAATCTTCAAAACCGTTGACGTTTTTTGCAACAAACGCTTTGTTGTAGCGTACCTCTTTGATTGCGACATATGTCAGTGCCAGTACAAACGCCAGGTCGGTACCGACATTGATCGGCAACCATTTATCCGCATGCTGAGCGGTAACGGTATAGCGAGGGTCGATGACAATCAGTTTCAATCCCCGTCCTCTCGTCCGCTTGAACATATCCATTGTATCCGGTGTGAGAATCGCTTCTGCACGGTTTGCACCGCCCATAATGACATAGGACGCGTTTTCCATATCGGCTTTACCGTAAGAACCGATCGTCAATGCGTAACCGGAGATGGTTGTTTGCAGACAGATAGAGGAGTGGTTGACGAAATTGGTAGAGCCGAATTTATCGTTCATGAAGAGTTTGAAGGTGTGTTCACCCATTCCCTCACCCGCACAGTAGGCGATCGTTGAGCGATTGTCATGCTCCTCTTCGACAATTTGAAGCAATCCTTTGAAGTGCTTTGTGCCGTGAAGAATTGCATCATAGGCTTCTTCCCAGCTGACCCGTTTGAATTTTCCCTCTCCTTTTTTTCCAATACGAATCATCGGATATTTGAGTCTGTCGGGATCGTAGAGTGCGTGAATGCCCGCATCGCCTCTGGCACAAAGCATATTTTTAGATTTTGGGAAAAGAGGATTTGGTGTGAGGTTTTTGACGATGCCGTTTTCGATGTGTGCATAAGCGGCACATTTGTTGACACACATTTCACAAAGTGTTGCGACTTTTTGTGATTTGTTTACGGTATCGGAAACGGATTCATGCATATCAGAGAGCAGAGAAGTACCTCCCACGACTGTCAATGCGACACTACCCTGTAAAAAACGCCTGCGTGATATCTCAACCTGCATAGTATTTCCTCATTTTGATCCGGTTCGAAGAGCTATACTATTTTCTTATAAATAAATTTTATATAATTATCGCTTAGATTATAATTAAAACTAATATATTAAAGCTCGTAACCATGTAAATTGTTACCTGTGTAAAGTGTAAAATGTGCTTACATTATAAAAATATTGTTTGATTTGTCGATTTAAAAAATAAAAAGGGTTGCTTGTATGTTTTCAGGAGTGCTTCGCCCGGCTGTCGGTATGATGAACAAGTTGCCTTTCAAATGGAAAATTATCAGTGTAACAACAATTCTCTTTACACTGCTCATTTTGCCTTCAAAAGCCGTTTTTGTAGGCTACTTTGGGAAAACAGAATTGTATGAACGACAACTAACGGGGCTCTCCTATGCACACTATATGCAAAAACTGATTTCCCAAATACAGCTGCACAGGGGTTTGGTCAACGGATACATGAACGGCAACCATAGTTTTCGCACGAAAATTCTTAATACTGAACGAGAAATTGACCGAAGTTTTTTGGCATTGGTCTCGTTTGATAAAAAACATCTCAATTACCTCCGGCATAACAGGGATTTTGTCGATGCGATGAGTCTTTCCGGAATCGTTAAACTTCAGAATGTGTTCCGCGAGAAAGATACACGTAAAATATTTGAAAAGCATAGTCGTATCATAAAAGATTTAATGCATGTGCTACGGGTGATATCACAGTTGACCGCATTTGCCGCAAGCAGTGATATACGTCTGAACTATATTGCACAATTGTTACAGGATAAATTGCTCTTACTGGAAGAGAATACCGGACAATTACGCGGAATTGCAGTAGGAATCTTTGCCGGAGAGAAACTGGAACCGGGACAAAAAGATCAACTCTTTACCCGTTATACGTTACTGAAATCATTAGAAAGCTATCTTCTGGACAATCAGTCTCTGGCTGATCTTTCCGATTTTTTACAGTTGCAGGAACAGACTGCACTGGCCGCGCACAAACTCGATACGATTTTGGATATTGTTTATCGTCATATTCTCAATTCCGACAAGTCGGAGTATGACAGCGATCTCTTTTTCAAGCAGGCCACGAATGCGCTCGAAGAACAGATTAAGCTTTATGCTTTATACGAAAAAGCGTATCGAACATTGATTATCTCACTTCGACACGAAGCGTTGCGTCAGACATTCTTGTTACTTACCGGGTTATTACTGATTGTGCTAGTCGCTTTTTATTTGATCGGGGCGTTTTACCGCTCTGTGACTGGAAGCCTGGATAAGTTGCGAATTGCTTCTCAAATGATTGCCGAAGGAAAAACGGACATTGCGTTGACCTGTGATACGCAGGATGAACTTGGAAACGCGATTCTCTCTTTCAACGAGATGAGTCGAAATCTCGAAAAGCATATTTCTTTTTTGAACGGTTATAAAATGGCTATTGACGAGAGCAGTATTGTTTCCAAAACCAATCCCAAAGGGATTATCACTTATGTAAATAAAAAGTTTTGCGAAATTTCAGGATATATGTCGGAAGAACTTGTAGGGATGCCGCATAATATTGTCCGCCATCCGGATGTGCCTAAAGCGGTTTTTAAAGAGTTATGGGCGACGATTAAAAGCAAGCGTATCTGGAAAGGGATTGTCAAAAACAGAGCCAAAAACGGTGAGACATATATCGTCGACGCTACGATTATCCCAGTGCTGGATAATGAAGGTAATATCGTCGAATATATCGGTGTTCGCCATGATATTACCGAACTTGAGCGCAGCAAGGAAGAGTTGCGTAAACAGAAAAAGGACCTGTTGACAGGGTTGCCAAATCGTAGACAACTCGAGGAAGATATAGTCCTGGTAAAACGCCCGATTCTCTTTTATCTGAATATCGACGGTTTTGCGGAAATCAACGACTTCTACGGTGCGAAGATTGCGGATCAGGTGTTGATCTATCTGTCTCAACTGCTTACGGAGATGTTCAATAAAGAGAGATGCAAGCTCTATCGGTTTCACAATGATGAATTTTTTCTGCTTTTCGAGGAAGGACTCTTTTCGTTGTCCCAGGCGTCTCAAGTGATGGAAAAGTTGATTGACTATATCGAACATGAAACGATAGAGTGTGATACGAAAAACTGCATTTCGGTCAATATGAGCGGCGGTATTGCCCACTATCGTCATGCGCCGCAAAAAGAGCAACTGCTTTCTCTTGCGATGATAGCAAGAAAACGTGCAAAACTGCAGCATAAAAAGTTCCTCCTTTACGATCCGTCGATGAATGATGAAAATGATTATCGTAAAAATATCGAATGGATTAACAAAATTAAAGATGCACTCAAAAACGATCGTATCGTACCCTATTTTCAGCCGATCATCGACAATCGAAATGAAGCGATCACAAAATATGAAGCATTGGTGCGGTTGATCGATGTAGACGGATCGGTCATTTCACCGTTTTTCTTTCTGGATATCGCAAAGAAAGCGAAACTTTATTCGAAGATCACGAAAACGATGATTCTCAAGACGTTTCAAACCGCAGCCAGTGTCAGGCATTGTGAATTTTCGATCAATCTGACTGCAGAGGATATTTTGGATGAGGAAGTACGAACGTTTATACTGGAACAGTTGGAAAAAGCGACGTTTGCAAATCGTATTATCTTTGAAATTACGGAGTCAGAACGGATTGACAACTATGAAGTGATCAATGCATTTATTGAAAAAGTCAAGCCTTACGGTGTGAAGATCGCGATCGACGATTTTGGTAGCGGATATTCTAACTTTGCGCATATCATCGGGCTTAATGCAGATTTTATCAAAATAGACGGCTCACTCATTAAACAGATCGATGAAAACGAAGAGGCGGCGATCATTACCGAGGCGATCATCGCCTTTTCGAAAAAGATTGGTTCCAAAACGGTTGTCGAATATGTGCACTCCCCGGGTGTTTATGAAAAGGTGCGAAAGCTGGGTGCGGACTATTCACAAGGGTTCTATCTGGGAGAACCGACCCGTGAAATCGGGCATTTTGCAACGAAACAGATCAATGCAGTGTCGAAATGACGATTTTTGCCAGATCTAGTGCTTTGGTACGGTGAGAAATTTTCTCTTTGATTTCATGATCGAGTTCACCGAGTGTTTGTGAGAAGCCTTCGGGAATAAACATCGGATCATATCCGAAACCTTTGTCTCCTCTGGCTTTATCGATCACTTCCCCGTGCATCCAGCCGTGTACGGTAAAATCTCCTTTTGGGGTGACGATCGCCATTGCGGCGGTATAATATGCGGGAGTACGTCTGATACCTTTTTCTTTGAGCATATTGATCAATTTTTGCAGATTGTCCCGATCTGAAGCGTTTTCCCCCGCGAAACGGGCACTGTATATGCCGGGAATGTTACCGAGGAGAGGAACGGTGATGCCGCTGTCGTCGGAGAGGACAGCAAAAGGTTCATAAAGTTGTTCATGAACTTTATCGAAAACCGCATGTGCCTTTCGCAATGCGTTTTCACGATAAGTCGTGCCGTCTTCAATAACATTGAACTTCTCAATGATATCTGTATAGGGGAGCACTTCATGCTCTCTGCAATAAGCGGCGATTTCCCGAATTTTTCCTTTATTCCCGCTGGCAAGAATCAGTTTCATTTTCAACCTTGTTTTATTTGAATAGGACTATAATTGTCTAATATTTCCATGAAGTATGAAAAACCGACCGCAATTTGGGCATTTCCCGTTAACGGTTAGGTTACGGTTAATCATACAGGAATATGATTGCGTTATTATATCAAACAAAAGGGGATTTGATGATCAAATCGGTTATGCCGTTGAGTATGATTATTGCATTGCGTTTTTTCGGGTTGTTTATTGTGTTGTCCGTACTTTCCGGATACGCGAAAGATTTACCCGGAGGAAACGCTTTTCTTGCGGGTATCGCACTGGGTGGCTACGCACTGACTCAGGCGGTTTTGCAGGTTCCGTTCGGGGTTTTGAGTGACAAGATCGGTCGCAAAAAGACACTTTTGATCGGATTGCTGATTTTTGCCGCAGGTTCGGCGATTGCCGCCGTAGCGGATAATATCTACGTACTTTTGGCAGGGCGTTTTCTCCAGGGTGCGGGTGCGATCGGTTCGGTAGTCACGGCGATGATCGCGGATCATGTACGTGAAGATCAGCGTGCACACGCAATGGCGATTATGGGAATGGTGATTGCGATGAGTTTTGCCGCGGCGATGATTTTCGGTCCGATCATTGCGGGATACTTTTCGGTGAGTGCACTTTTCTGGCTGACGTGTATTTTGGCGCTTACGGCGTTGCTTATTCTGTTTACGGCGGTTCCGGAGCCTCCGAAAATTGTCCACCATTACAGTGAAGAGGAAGCCAAAATTAAACAGGTTTTTCAAGATAAAGATCTGGTGCGTATGTATATTACGTTTCTGTTTCACAGCTCGACGATGGCTATCGCCTTTTTTATCATACCGATTTTGCTTAAACATAAATTCGGTATGACAACGCTGGACTACTGGAAGGTCTATCTTCCCGCTGTGGTACTGGGAATCCTTGCGATGGGACCTGCGGCGGTATTCGGTGAAAAGTATAGTAAAGGTAAAGAAGTCTTTTTAATCTCGATCGGTTTTATTATGCTCTCCTTTCTGCTGATGGGGTATACTTCTTCATTTTTACTTTTTGCGGTAGGTGTTTCGGCATTTTTTATCGGGTTCAATATGTTCGAACCGCTTTTGCAGTCGTTTGTTTCCAAATTTGCCAAAGTCCACCAAAAAGGTGCGGCACTGGGTGTGGCGAATACCTTTGCCTATGTCGGTATCTTTCTGGGCGGTGCGATCGGCGGCTGGTTGTATCAGCATTTTACGGAAAAAGGAGTGGCGATTTTTGTTCTGCTCGTATCGCTTTTCTGGATCTACTGGATCGTAGGCATGCGTAATCCCGGATTGCGTAAAAATATCTTTTTGCCGATGGATAAGTATGATCGTGAAAAAGTGCCGATGCTCAAAACCACCAAAGGTGTCAGTGATTTTTATATCAATGAAACGGAAGGAACGATTGTGGTCAAATATGACGATGAAACGATCGATGAAGATACACTGAGAAAAATGTTGCTCAAATAGTGTGGTCTGTCTGACACTCTTTTTTGTTTCGCTGCTGGCGGCAACACTGCTTCCCGGCGGCAGTGAAGCTTTGCTTCTTTACGATCTTTTTCACTATGATGCATTTTTTTGTCTGCTCTTTCTCGCAACCGTGGGAAATACACTGGGGTCTGTGATTAACTATTTTATTGCACGCAAAGGTACGGCGTATCTGGTTGAAAACGGGTATGTGAAAAGTATCCGGCTTTCAAAAGCGCAATCGTTTTTTGATCGTTTCGGCGCACCTGCTTTACTATTCTCCTGGTTACCGGTTCTGGGTGATCCGGTTACGTTTGTTGCGGGAGCGGCGAAATATGATTTTCGAAAGTTTCTGGCGCTGGTATTGATCGCAAAAGGCGGGCGTTACGCGATGGTAGCGATGCTGGCGTTTGCTTCCGATGTCGCCTCGATTTCTTCGATTGGAAGCGGTTTCCCGAAATAGTATCCCTGAAATTCATCCACACCGAGGTCAT
This sequence comes from Campylobacterales bacterium, assembly GCA_015489185.1. GTDB lineage: Bacteria > Campylobacterota > Campylobacteria > Campylobacterales > QNZT01 > QNZT01. The sequence goes on along the minus strand of WGAE01000068.1, from coordinate 14,338 downwards.
AGGTGATTTTAAAGATCTTTTCGGATGCGACAAATTCGGCAATCGTTTTGATATGAAGACTTTTTGCAAACTGCACGATCGCTTTGACCATTTCGTACGATTTACGATTGGTGTCGATATCTTTGATCAGACTCGCGTCGATTTTGAGATAGTCGGGAGAGATACCGATGATATGGGAGAAATTCGAATAACCGCTGCCGAAGTCATCAATCGCGATTTTTGCTGCGACATATTTGAACTGTACGAGCTTGTCGGTCAGAAGATGATAGTGTTCGATGTTGTCGTTTTCGAGAATCTCCAGAATGATATGGTTTTGGGTGGTTCCGTTTTGGAGATTGCAGCGATTGAAGGAGAGAATCTCTTCACGCAACATTTTGATCAATTCAGGATTATAGATATCGCTAAGGTTGATATTGAGTGAGAGTGAAACCTCTCTTTGTTTCATGTATTTGATTGCATTTTTGATCAATCTAAACGAAAGTGCATCGTACTGTTTTGTCTTGATGGCGATATCGAGGAACTCGTACGGAGAAACATACCGCACCGCACCGTTTTCGTCGTATTGTTTGATGCGCATTAACGCTTCGTATTTGGTAATTTGCCCGTTGCGATCTACGATAGGTTGAAAAAATGGAACGACGCGATCTTCCGTCAGTGCCTGTTCGAGTTCCCTACGCCAGTAGAGTGTTTTTTTCAGGTCAGCTTTGGTATCCATGCCGGGATGGTAGGTTGCAAACTTTTTTGCCGATTTTTTTGCCGCTTTCATTGCCATGTCGGCTTTGCCGAGGGGGTTTTCGCAACTGAATGAAACACCGATAGTAGCGCTGATTTGGATATACTCTTCGATACTTTCGATAAAAAGCGGTTTTTCTTTAAACAAAGCGAAAAGTTTACGAATCGTCTCTTCGCTTTTTTCCAGTTCCATACTCGGCGATTTACGATAAAGTACGAACTCATCTCCTGAAATCCGAAAGACCCGATACCCGTTTGCTTCGGCAAAAGTTTCGAGTTCTCTGGCGAATGCGATTAAAATTTCATTCCCTACTTCGATACCGTAAAGTTCATTGTAGATTGTAAAGGCGTCTATATTGAGCAAAAAAAGAACAGGGGTAGAACCGTTTTCACATTCAAGTAACTCTTGCAAAAAAGCATAGCGGCTGCCGATTCCTGTCAGGTCATCGGTGTAGAGTTGTCTTTTGAGTGCTTCTGTACGTTCCGCTACCTTTCGTTCCAGTGCGGTTTTGTATGCTTCCTGCTGTTGATGCATATCGATCTTTGTCACACTCTTTTGCAACAGACGTAGAAACGGTTTGATTTCGATCGGTTTGAGCAGATAACCGTCGACCCCCAGCATGATTGATTTGGTAAAATGGTTGGTTTCATCATGGGCGGAGATGACAATGCAGACGATATCGCTATCGATTTCGCGAATTTTTTCAACCATTTTTAATCCGTCTGTATTAGGCATATTGATATCGGTAATAACAATATCGAAATGTCCGTTGCGAAATGTTTCAAAGCCTTCGTCACCGTCGACTGCGGTCGTAATAGTGTCGAAAAAATTAGAAAGCATTTTGTATGTCTGCTCTCTGACCTCTTTGTTATCTTCGACGTATAATACGTGTAGCGGTTTGCTCTTTTTCTGGAGTTCCTTTAAATTGATTGTCTGCATCATCCACCCTGCAAGTCTTTAAGTTCGATTCTGAAAACGGCGCCTTCTTTATCGTTTTTGATGCTGATAGTGCCGTTACAATGCTCCTCGATAATTTTTCTAGACATATAGAGTCCAAGACCCGTTCCGTCCTTTTCCAGTTTGGTAGAGAAGTAGGGATCAAATATCTTGTCGATTATCTCTTCAGGGATTCCTCCCGCATTGTCCTTGATTTCGAGTATATGACCCATATCGTCATTTGACGCAATAATTTTAACAGTCGGATTTTCGATCTCTCTTTCGACCAGTACATCTTCCGCGTTTTTGATCAGGTTTAAAATGACCTGTTTCAGTTCACCCGCATACGTGGTCAGGGGTTTATCGCAACTAAATGCGGTTTTGAGTGTGATGTGTTTGTTTTGCAGGGAAAGTGAAACGATCTGCAATGTTTCGGCAATCAGATCTTCCAGATGAACGGTCTCTTTCTCTTTTGTTTGCTTGAAAAACTGTCTGAAATCATCGATCGTTTTGGAGAGGTGTTTTGTATAGTCGGCAATTAGCGTAATTTCATTTAAAAAGAGTGCTTGATCGATCTCTCCTGTCATCACTTTGAGTGTCAAATTGTTGGCTGTTGAACTGATGGCACTCAGCGGCTGACGCCACTGATGTGCGATCATACTGATCATCTCGCCCATCTGAGCAAGTTTGGATTGTTGCAGAAGCTGTTTATCTTTTTCCTTGATATCGGTGATGTCGATGATATACCCGATAAAATTGATAATATCCTCTTCATCTCTGACGATGATCGTACTGTCGTGTACCCATTTGATCTCTCCCTCTTTCGTAAAGATACGATAAGGTTCATGTTCAAAATATTCGTAGTTGTTCTTGATAGCCGTTTCGACTTCATGAATGACTCTGGGGAGATCGTCGGGATGGATGCAGTCGGCATATTTGATGCGTTGTGTTAAAAAATCTTCAGGTTCGTACCCGAAAACTTTGCGGATACTCTCCGATACATGGGCGACACTCCATGCATCGTCGTTGTTCCATTTGAAAAGTACCGACTCTCCTTTATCGAAAAGTGAAAGGAGAATATTCTGTTCCATCGTTCTTTGGCGTACTTTTTGTTCAAGTTCGAGCTGTAGTTCTTTGTTTCGCTTTTCAAGCTCTTTTTGTTGCTGAATATCACGCCAGACGACATGCAGGATATCTTCTCCCGCAATCGTAATTTTGGTCAACACAATATCCGCCCAGAAATGTTCACCGTTTGCACGTTTATGTACCCACTGAAATTTGTTGTATCCTTGTTGCATTGCAATACGCATCATCTCTTCCGCTTTTTCGTACGATTCTCTACCGTCTGGCTGAAATCTCGGGCTGAGTTGTGAGGGATGAATATTGAGCAGATCTTCTTTGCACTGATACCCTAACATATCTAGAATTGCTTCGTTGCAATCGATAAATTTTCCGTTTTTAATCAGCAAAACACCGTCGTGTGATTTTTCGAAAAGTGTTTTAAACGGTTCCTCTGTAGTAGTTGTATGGGAGAGCGTGCAAATCGGGATATCGTGTTTCATAAAGGTGCTCCGGCGTGAATTTAGCATACCGGAGCACAGACTGTTCCGTCAGGATTTGACCCTTTCTCCATATTTACTGAAATAGAGATAGAGTCCAATACCCAGTGCGATCATAAAGAGGCAGAACTCCTGTCCACGTGTCATCCAGCCGCAGCAGACAAAGCCCAGTTGCGGATCGGGCTGTCGGAAAAACTCTGCCAGAAAACGGCTGATGCCGTAAAGGATCAGATAGAGTGAAATCAGTTCGCCGTGAAACTTTTTGCGTTTTCGATAAAGATAGAGCAGCAGGAAAATCACCGGTCCCTCCAGCACCGCTTCATAGAGTTGAGAAGGGTGCCTGAGAACACCGTCCACATAGATACCCCACGGAACATCGGTAACGCGACCGTAGAGTTCCTGATTGAAAAAGTTTCCGATGCGACCGAAGACATAGCCCGCCGGAATTGCCAGTGCCGCAATATCGAGCATAAACCACTGGTTGATACGATACTTTTTCGAAAAAAGTGTCGATGCGATCAGAAAACCGAGCAGTGCACCATGAAAGCTCATACCCCGGATGCCGATAAATTTACCGTCATGAAACGGGTTGAAAATTTGCCACGGATGGGTCAGATACCAGATTGTATTGGGATCATAAAAGAGAATATATCCGAGTCTTGCGCCCAAAATGACACCGATTTCGATCCAGATGATATAGTTGTCCAGCATTGCCTGCGATACGGGAAGATTATCTTTTTTGACGATCCATTTCGCCGCGGCAATACCCACCAGTAGTGCAAGCACGTACATGATGCCGTACCAGTGTACCTGAAATATTCCCAGCTTAAAAGCGACTGGATCAAAATGTTCGTAAATATGATTCCAATACTCCATCATCGCAGCGCCTCCGCAATCAGCTCCAGCGGGTTTTTGAAAATCGTCTGCTCATCACCGCTGTTGTTGAGCGCTTCGGAGATTTGTACCCGACATGCACTGCACTCTGCCGAAACGTAAGTGGCTTTTGTCTCTTTGATCATCGCCGCTTTTGGTTTTCCCGCAAGTTCGGCAAGATGAAACTTTTCCGTTTGCATTGTCACACCGCCGAAACCGCAGCAGCGGTTCGGGTCGCTCATTTCGCGCATTGCGTAGTTTTGTGCCAGAAGTTCTCTCGGCTCCTGCCAGATACCCTGTACTTTTCTGGCATGACAGGGATCGTGATAGGTGACGATATCGGCGAACTTTTTCCCTTTTTCGGCAAGCAGTCGCTTTAAATCGGTATGTTCGTAGAGCCATTGGGTTGCCATAAAGATTTTCTGCGATACCTTTTTCGCGCGCGCTTCCCAGTCCGGCATGTTGTGGTTTCTAAAAAAGACTTCCCAGTCATGTTTGATCATTGCCGAGCAGGTTGCTTCGGGAATGAGCATCGCATCGTAATCATCCATAAAACTTTCAAAGTAGGCGATATTCTTTTTGGTCATACGCTCCACGGAGTCGGTCGCACCGGTGAAATATGCCGGAGCGCCGCAACATTGCTGCGCTTTGGGAATAAATACTTCGATATTGAGCTTCTCAAGGATTTCGACCAGGCTTCTTCCGATGCCCTCGTAGTTGTAGTTGCCCAGACAGCCGATGAAGATTGCCACTTTTTTGGGACGCTTTTGGGGATTTTTTGCAGGGATGTGTTCCGGGTAACTGTTGAGAAAACTCTTTTTCATCATCGACGGAATGAGTCTTCCCTTTCGCATCATCGGCAGTGAAAAACGCGCTTTGAGACCTCTGCCTTTGGGATCTTCCGCAAGTGCACAGGTTTTGAATATGAAGCCGAACTTCATGACAAAATCCATCACTTTACGATGTTCTAGCAGATAAAAGGCGATCCGTTTGAACCATGCGATACCGAATTTGTTCGCAATATCTTCCCGTACCTCTTCGATCACCATATCGGTCGGAAGCGAGTTGGGACAGACGTCGACACAGTTGGTGCATAAAAAACAGCTCTCGAAAATATCTTTGGCGGTTTTGTCCAGCGGTAAATTGCCCGCCTGATACTGCCCTAGCAGATCGATAAATCCGCGCGGTGAAGTGGTTTCGTCAGGATTGACCTGATGAATCGTACAGACCGGAATACACTTCCCGCACTTGATACAGGCGTCGCTGGTTTGCTGAAAATTGAAAATATCGGTTTTCTTCGTACTCATATGGTTTTACTGAATGTTTTTTTGCTATGAAGATGTTTGTTCATGTATGCGTCGAAGACCATCGCGATATTACGTATGAGCATCGCACCGGTTTGACTCGCCTTGATTTCTGTATCGGAAACAGAAACAATCTCTTCCTCTTCAAACGTTTTCAACTGTGCCAGACTCTCGCCGAAATAGTTTTTGAAATCGATACCGAACCGTTTTTCGATACGTGGAATATCCAGCTTGAAATTGCTCATCAGCTCCATAATTACTGCGTTTCGAATCACGTCATCTTCGGTCAGTTTGATACCGCGTTCTACCGGCAGCCGTCCCTCGTCGATAGCGGCTTCGTACGATTTGAGATCTTTGTAGTTTTGGACGTAATAGTCTCTTCCCTCGCCGATACTTGTGAGTCCGATACCGATCAGGTCTGCGCCCCCTTTGGTTGTATACCCCTGGAAGTTTCGGTGCAGTTCTCCTTTGTCGATCGCTTTGAAGAGTTCATCTTCAGGTTTGGCAAAGTGGTCCATCCCGACCATTTTGTACCCCTCGGAGGTGAAATAGTCGATCGTATATTTCAAAATCTCCAGTTTAACGGTCGGGTGGGGCAGGGTGGTTTCGTCGATTTTGCGCATTGTCTTTTTCAACCACGGTACGTGGGCGTAGTTGAATACGGCAAACCGGTCAGCGTCAAGTGACCGAGCTTTATGCAGCGTCTCTTTGAAGGTTTCAAAGGTCTGAAACGGAAGCCCGTAGATAAGATCGACATTCACCGAATCGATGCCGAATTTTCTGGCAAGCGTGACCGCCGACTGTGTTACGTCGTAGGGTTGTATGCGGTGCACCGCCTCCTGAACTTTGGGATCGAAATCCTGCACCCCGAAGCTGATGCGGTTAAAGCCCCCTTCATGAAGTACCTGCATATGTGCTTCGGTAAAGAAGCGCGGATCGATCTCGCAACTGATCTCCGCATCTTCGGCGAAATTGGGAAACGTCTTTTTGATCAGTTCGATCAGTTTTCCAAGCTGTCGGGGAGAAAAAAATGTAGGCGTTCCGCCGCCAAAATGCATTTGGATCACTTCTCTGCTTGTATCCAGATGTGCGGAGAGAATTTGTAATTCTTTTGCCAGATAGTCGAGATAACGTTCTTTTTTATCCTCTTTGGAAGTAAAAACGACGTTGCAACCGCAAAAATAGCAGGCGCTGCGACAAAACGGCAGATGGAAATAGAGCGAGAGGGGACGTGTACGATCCTGGTTTGCATACTCCTGAATCATCGCATCGGTATCAAATCCCGAATGAAATTCTAGTGCCGTCGGGTAGCTGGTATAGCGCGGTCCCGGTCTGGAATATTTGGTAAATTTATTGAAATCAATCATGGTTATCCTGTAACTGGTTCATTTGCGGAGGCATAAAATCTTTAATGTTGATAAAAAGATTCGGGTGTTCCCGTTTGATTTTCTTGATCAACTTGTCCAGATCGATCGAGATCGGCTTGTTGGGATCGTTTTGCTGGGCATATTTGCGAATCTCATCCATCGCCACGATCCAGACATCTTCAAAATCAGCGGGAATATGCTGCCAGATCGTTTTTTCGAGTTTCAGGTTGAAGTTCTCCTGCTGGGCGTGACGCAGCGCATCGAGAATCTGGCTGAAGGCATCCGCGGGAATGAATGCGTACGCTTTTTTGTCGTTGTTATCTTCAATGGCAAACCACGGTTCATCTTCGTTCCAGTTTCCCTCTTTCAGATAGAGTTGCTTGACATTGGGATCTTCCGTATCTTTGATACCAAGCAAGGTACGATGCTCTTTGCTGATTCCCAGTTTATCCGAAAGCGAATCGATCTTTTTGATAATCTCGTATTTCTTTTGCTCTGTTTCGTTTTTTTGTTCAGGAACGGGTTGTTGTCCCGTCTCCTGCTTTTCGTTTTCGCTCATTGACTCCCCTCTCGTAGTTTAGTTTAGCGATGGCGGTCAAGCCAGACCATCAGCCCTTTTTGTGCGTGCAGGCGATTTTCCGCTTCGTCGAAAATGACGCTTTGCGGTCCTTCGAGTACGTTTTCACTCACTTCATAACCGCGATAAGCGGGCAGGCAGTGCAGAAAAATCGCATCCGCTTTTGCCAGTTTCATCATCGCTTCATCGACGATAAACCCTGCGAAATCTTTGATGCGCTGCTCTTTTTCCGCCTCCTGTCCCATCGAAATCCAGGTGTCTGTCGTTACGACGTCGGCATCTTTGACCGCCTCTTTGGGATCATGAAAGAAGGTGATTTTCGCCCCCGACTTTTTTGCTTCCGTCATCGTTTCATGAATGACATTCCCGTCCGCTTCATAGCCTTCCGGAGATGCCACGCGCAGTTCAAATCCCAGTTTTGCGGCAAGCCAGAGCCAGGAGTGGGTCATATTGTTTCCGTCTCCGACATAAGCGACGACGGGGTTGTCCGCTTTGCCGTGTTCGATCATTGTCATATAATCCGCCAGTAATTGCACGGGGTGGTAGAGATCCGTCAGACCGTTGATCACCGGTACGGTGGCGTAGCGGGCAAACTCTTCGAGCGCCTCCTGCGAATAGGTGCGTATCATTACCATATCCGCCATTCGACTGATGACACGTGCGGTGTCTTTCATCGGTTCACCGCGTCCCAGTTGTGAGTCGTGTGACGACAAAAAGACGGCGTGTCCGCCCAGTTGATACATGCCGATTTCGAAACTCACACGGGTTCTGGTGCTTGATTTTTCGAAAATCATCGCAAGCGTCTTCTTTTTCAGGTAGGGTTTCATTCTCCCTTTTTTCAGTTTTTTCTTGATCTTAAATCCTGTCTCGATGATTTCGAGAATCTCTTCTTTCGAAAAATCTTTCAGTGTTAAAAAATGTCTCATGAACTATCCTTTTTGCAAGAGCGCCGCCGCCTCTTTGGCATGATACGTGATGATAATATCCGCCCCGGCACGTTTGAATCCCAGCAGCGTCTCCATCATAACACGCTCATAATCGATCAGCCCCGCCTCTCCTGCATGTTTGAGCATTGCATACTCTCCGCTGACATTATACACCGCCAAAGGTAAACGTGTATTGTTACGAATATCACGCAGGATATCCAGATAGGCAAGTCCGGGTTTGACCATCAAAATATCCGCCCCCTCTTTTTCATCTTCCAGACTCTCCAGAATCGCTTCGTCGCGGTTTGCCGGATTCATCTGATAGCTTCTGCGGTCTCCGAAACTCGGAGCCGATTCCGCAACATCGCGAAACGGTCCGTAATAGGCGGATGCGAATTTTGTCGAGTAACTCATGATCGGAATATTGATAAGTCCAGCTTTGTCGAGTGCCGTACGGATAGCGGTGATCATCCCGTCCATCATCCCGCTCGGCGCGATCATATCGACACCGGCTTTGGCGTGTACGATTGCCTGTTGTCCCAGAATCTTGAGTGTCGCGTCGTTGTCGACCGTTTCATGTTCGAGATCGAGAATTCCGCAGTGTCCGTGATCGGTATATTCGCAAAAACAGAGATCGCTAACGACCAGCATATCCGGGTGTGCCGCTTTGATGGCACGGATACTTTCCGCAATTACGCCGTGATCACAGAGTGCGTCGCTGCCCACGCTGTCTTTGACTTCGGGAATACCGAAGAGGATAATCGCGTAGAGGCCGAGGCGTTTGAGTTCGTCACACTCTTTGACCGCTTCGTCAATACTCATCTGATAGACGCCGGGCATCGAAGCGATCTCTTTTTTGTAGCCCTCTTCACCGGCTTTGATAAAGAGCGGATAGATAAAATCGTCGACCGAAAGTCTGATTTGGGTCAGCAGATCGCGCAATTTGGGGTTGATACGGGTTCTTCTAAATCTTTTAAACATCTTTTAGCCTCTGGTATGATAAAATCAATATTATATAGAGTTCTTATCAAACTCCGTTTTTTCGCTTATAAAAACAGGGTTTTGATAAGAACTCCTGAAAAAAGGTACTATTCTACCATAAAACAGGAAATAAACAGATATGAAAATCGACATATCCCGCATCGCTAAGCTTCCGACACGATTTGGACTCTTTCAGATACAGGCGTTTAAAGAGGGTGAAAAGGAGCATCTGGTGATTTTCAAAGAGCCGATGGGGGAGACGCCGATTGTGCGGGTGCACAGCGAGTGTCTCACCGGCGATGCGCTGGGAAGTATGAAGTGCGACTGCGGAGAGCAGCTGGAGTACGCCCTCAAAACGATTGCAAAAGAGGGCGGGATGGTGATCTATCTCCGTCAGGAGGGGCGTAATATCGGTCTTTTGAACAAGGTGAACGCCTATGCACTTCAGGATGAGGGGCTGGATACCGTCGAAGCGAATCATCAACTCGGTTTCAGTGCGGATGAACGCAGCTACGAAATGGTCGAATATATTTTGCGCCATTTCAAGATCGACAGGATCAGGCTTCTGACCAACAATCCGAAAAAGATCGAGAGTCTGGAGGGAATCGAGATTGTCGATCGCTTGCCCATCGTCATTGAAGCCAATCCCTACAACAAAGGGTATCTGCTAACAAAAAAAGCGAAAATGGGACACCTCTTCTGATGGACAAGTTCGAAACCTTTGGCGAACTTTTGCTGCAATACAACAAAGTCCACCGCCTTTCGGGCGCGAAAGATATTGCTGAAGTGGATGCCAACATCGAAGATGCCCTCTATCCGATGCAGTTTCTGACTCCTTCAAAAATCAAAAAAGCGGTGGATATCGGCACGGGTGCGGGATTTCCCGGTATGGTGCTGGCGATTGCGTATCCGCAGATTCACTTTACGCTGGTTGAGCCTCTCATGAAGCGGACGGCGTTTTTACACCTGGTCAAGTCGAAGCTGGGTCTGGAGAATGTCACGATCTCGCGTGATAGAATCGAAAATATAAAACCGTTTGATGCGGATCTGATCACCTCCAGAGCCGTGGCAAAAACCGCGACGCTGATCGATTTGGCAAAAGGTTTCATCACACCCAAAACGGTGCTTCTCTTTTACAAGGGAGAGGGTGTGCATGAAGAGCTGAATGATGCGTGGCAAAGTGAAGTGATCAACCGGGGTAAGCGAAATTACCTCTTTATCAAAGGATTACAATGATTTTCAAACTGATCATACTCGGACTGGTGCTGTACGGTGTTTATATCCTCTTTATCCGTGACGGAAATTTATTGGAGCAGATGAAAGAGAAAAACCGCACCGCCGGAGGCGGAAAGGGCGGGAAAAAGCAGGAAGATGTCGAAACGGTCGTCGAGTGTCACAAATGCGGCGTCTATGTCAGTGTAGATGAAGCGATTCTCAAAGACGGACACTACTACTGCTCCAAAAAATGTGCGGAGGTCAAATGATCATCATCGGGCATCCCTGGATTGCATATAAACCCTTTTATTTCATCAAATCGCGGGAGGATATTGCAAAAACCCCTGCCAACAGCACCGTTATTTTTTCTTTTTCCGAAGCGCATCTCGATCTGTGTCGATATTGTCAGGAAAACGGCATCTCTTTTGCTTTGATCTGTGATACCAAAGAGGATGTTTTACTGGCGCAGGCGTTTGCCTGTGATTTTATCGTCTGTGATAAAGCAGTCGCGCCCGCGGCGCAGAAATTTGCCGACGGTTATCTTTTCGATGCTAAGATATTGCTCTATTCGGGAGCGAAAGAGGATATCCTCTGGGCTGCCGATCATGAAATAGACGGAATTTTACTGGAGGAGGGAATAGATTATGGAAGTTGTTAAAACAGTTTTTTTATTGACCCTGCTTACGCTCCTGTTTATCTGGGTCGGGGGAATGCTCGGCGGAAAACAGGGGATGATGATCGCCTTTTTGATGGCGCTTGCGATGAACTTCTGGGCATATTACAACTCGGATAAAGCGGTGTTACACCATTATCATGCGGTGGAAGTCGATGAGCAAAGCGCGAAAGGGTTGTACGATATCGTACGCAGACTCTCTCAAAAAGCCGGAACACCGATGCCGAAAATTTACATTATTCCCGATCACGTGCCAAACGCCTTTGCGACGGGGCGCAATCCCAAACATGCGGCGGTCGCCGTAACGGAAGGGTTGCTGGAACTGCTGGATGAAAAAGAGGTCGAAGCGGTGCTGGCACACGAAATGAGCCATGTCAAACATTATGATATTTTGATCGGTACGATTGCCGCGACGATTGCCGGAGCGATTTCGATGTTGACCAACTTTTTCTACTTTTTCGGCGGAAGCAGTGACGATGAGAGACCAAATCCGATCGTTGCGATGGTGATGATGTTCGTGATGCCGCTGGTTGCGTCGATCATTCAGATGGCGGTGAGCCGAAACAGGGAATTTATGGCGGATGAAGGTGCCGCAAGGTTGACGGCACATCCGGAATGGTTACAGAGTGCGCTCATGAAGCTTGAAAATTACAATAAAGGCGGAATCATTCATGACGCCACACCCGAAACGGCGCATATGTTTATCGTCAATCCCTTTACGGGGAAAGATTTTTCCTTTGCCCAACTCTTTTCCACACACCCCAGCACACAGGCGAGAATAGAGAGACTCGAACAACTCAAACGACAATACGCCTGATAAAAAGGGCGGATTATCCGCCCAGTCTCTCCGCGAAATAGGAACTTCGCACCAAAATCCCCGAAGCCACCGCTTCAAAACCCATCTCCAGCGCGATTACTTTCATATTGTCAAAAAACTCCTGTGGATAGAAGCGTATCACCGGATGGTGACGCGGGGAGGGTTGCAGGTACTGTCCCAGCGTCAGTTGTGTGACGCCGGCGTCCAGGAGGTCATGCAGTGTTTCGATGATCTCCGCTTTCGTTTCACCCAGTCCCAGCATCAGGGAGGATTTGACAGGGGCGGAAGCATGTGCGGCGTAGTATGTGAGGGTTTTGAGGGAGCGATCGTAGTCGCTCTGGGGGCGGACTGTTTTGCTGAGTCTTCTGACGGTCTCCTGATTGTGCGCCAGTTTGTCGGGGGCGGAAGCGAGGATGGTATCGAGTGCTCTGGGATCGGCTTTGCAGTCGGGGGTAAGTAGTTCGATGCGTGTCCCGGGTGAAACGCGGCGGATCGCTTCGACACAGCGGGCGAAGTGCCCAGCGCCGTAATCTTTCAGATCGTCACGATCGACGGAGGTGATGACGACGTAGGAGAGTCCCAGTTGCTGAACGGCAGAGGCTAATCTTTCAGGTTCAGTCGGATCGGGCGGCAGCGGTTTTCCGGTGGCGACGTTGCAAAATTTGCACGCTCTGGTGCAGGTGTTTCCGAGGATCATGAAGGTAGCGCTTTTTCGGGCGTAGCATTCGCTTCTGTTGGGGCAGGCGGCGGCTTCACAGACGGTGTTGAGGGCGTTTTTGTCGAGGATTTGGGTGATCGTGTGTATCTGCTCGGGATCGGGGGCTTTGACTTTCGGTTTATAGGGTTGCATGCAGCGCCTCCTCAAAAACCTTTTGGATTTCTGAGATCATGAAGTTATTCACCAATTCACAGTCGATGTGAATATCTTCAGCTTTCAGAGATGTCGCTTCAATATTTTGCAGGTTACAGGGGTTGACTCGGTTGTGAAAGGCAAGATCGACATCGACGTTGAGCGCCACACCGTGCAGGCTGACACCCTCCTTGTAGCGAAAGCCGAGGGAGCAGATTTTACGGTTTTCGATATAAAAGCCCGGGTTGTTTTTGTCGTAGTAGAAGGGTTTGTCAAACTGCGCGAAAAAGCGTGTAAAGACGGTGCATACTTTTTTGAAAAAGAGTGGGGGCTTGGGTGCCTGAAAACAGAAGTAGTAGATATTTTGTCCCGGTGAGTGGCAGGTGATCGACCCGCCGCGGTCACTTCGGATAACCGGAACCGGCCAGTTCGCATCCCACGCGTCGCGCCCGACGGTGAAGCAGGGGAGATGGGAGGTGAGGATCAGGTGGTTTTGCCCATCCTCTTTTGCCTCTTGATGCACCTCTAGCATCCTGCGGTACCCCTCTTCGTAGCCGACTTCGCCCCAGTGGTGGAGTATCATAACCGAAAATAGGTGCGCTCCAGCGCTTCACTGAATGTTGGATGCGCCATAATCGTCCGGCGCGCCAATGTTTTGTCCATCTCTCCGGCAAGTGCCATCGCAACGGGAGCGATCAACTCCTCGGCATCGGGTGCCAGAATCTCTGCGCCCAGGATGAACCCTTCATTGTCGGCATAGACGATCATCATGCCCTCACTCGCTTCATGAAAGCTTGATGCGGCAAAGTGGCTCAACGGGACGACACTCTCTTTGAAGTCGATCCCTTTTTGCTCCAGCATGGCGCGGTTTTGCCCGACGGTGGCGTAACTCATCGGCAGGGTATGGATAAACTTGACGACATGGTCGAGGTTGATCGTCGCCGGGTTTCTGCCCAGAATTTTCTGTGTCACATAGAGTGCTTCGGCGCGGGCGGCATGCGCGAGCTGGAGTTTGCCGTTGCAGTCGCCGACGGCGTAGTGGTGTGGCAGTGTTGTCTCGAAATGTACATCGGTTTCGATCCCCTTACCAACTTTCACGGCATCGGTCTGGATCACGTCGGTGTTGGGGCGTCTGCCGGTGGCGACAAGCAGTTTGTCGAAATATCTGGAACTGCCGTCCTCGAAGGTGACATGTGCGCCCCGCTGTGTCGTTTTGGCTTTTTGGATCGGGTGGTTTTGCAGGTGGGTGATACCGAGCTTCCCGATCTGTTTGAGCAATGTATTTTGTATCAGCGGATGGGCGTTTTTGAGTTTGCCTTCATGACGGGAGATAAGCGTCGTCTCGACCTCCGCGGAGGCGAAAAAGCTGCTCATCTCCAGCCCGATCGCCCCGTCTCCGTAGATCGCGATCGATTTGGGAAGCTCTTGCATCATGAGCACTTCGTCACTCGTGATGACCCCTTTGCCGTCGTATGCGATGCCCTCGGGAATAAACGGTGAAGAGCCGGTACCGATGACGATATGCTC
>WGAE01000067.1 GCA_015489185.1 Campylobacterales bacterium | reverse complement strand
GTTGAGTTCGATCGCCTTTTTGAGCCCGTGGTAGGCGTAGTTGGGGTTGGAGGCGCTCAGCACGATGAGCCCGGGCACGGCGGCAAGCATCTGCTCGTAACTCTCCGAGTGCTGCGCCGCGAGCTGTTTGCTGACCCCCTGTGGCATCCGCACGACCATCGGCAGTGTGATTTTCCCCGCACTCATGTAGTGGAGTTTCGCCATATGGTTGATGATCTGGTCGAACGCCAGCAGTGCGAAGTTCGCCGTCATGATCTCCGCCACCGGGCGCAACCCGCCGATCGCCATACCGACGGCGTTTCCGACGATACTCAGCTCTGCGATCGGAGTATCAATGAGCCGCGCTTCGCCGTACTTCGCATAGAGCCCCTCGGTGACGCGGTAGGAGCCGCCGTATAGCCCGACATCTTCGCCCAGAACGACGATATTTTCATCTTTTGCCATGCACTCGTCGAGCGCACGGTTCAACGCTTCACGATAGAGCATGGGTCGTCTCCTCTGTAAAGATATGTTTTTTCAGGTCGGCGGGATCGGGTTCGGGGGATTCGGCAGCGAAAGAAACCGCCTCGTCGACAACTTTTTGCGCCTTCTCGTCGAGTGCTTTGGCGACTTCGGGATCGAGTCCGGCTTTGAGCTTTTCGAGCGGATCCTGCTGTTTGCAGATGTTCATCTCCTGCGTGCTGCGGTAGGCGTTGGCGTCACTCATGGAGTGCCCCTCGTAGCGGCAGGTCATCGCTTCGACGAAGATAGGACCGTGCCCTTCGCTGACATGCTGCTGCGCTTTTTGCACCGCATGATAGACGGCGATCGGATCCATCCCGTCCACTTCGACGGTGGGCATGTAGGGCTTGGCTTTCTCCGCCTGCTTCTCGAACGGAGCCACCCGGTCGATGCGTGTGCCGATCGCGTAGCGGTTGTTTTCACACAGAAAGACAAGCGGCAGTTTCTGCGCCGCGGCGATATTGAGCGACTCGAAAAAGGCGCCGCCGTTGGTCGCCCCGTCTCCGAAGACCGCCATTACCCCGTGCTCTTCTCCCTGATATTTGCGTGCCCAGGCGCAACCGACGGCGTTTGGCAGATGTCCGCCGACGATCGCGTCACCGCCGTAGAAGAAGTGGGAAGGATCGAAGAGGTGCATTGACCCGCCGCGCCCTTCGCTGATGCCCGTCACCTTGCCGAAGAGCTCCGCCATCACCAGTTTGGGTTCGATACCACGTGCGATGGCGAGGACATGCTCACGGTAGGTCGTAAAGACATCCCCCTTTGCAAATGCTTTCATCGAAGCGACACTGAACCCTTCCTGCCCGATATCCAGATGCAAAAATCCGGAGATCTCACCCGTCATGTAGTGCTCTTTGGCGGCGTATTCGAACGCACGTCCGAGCACCGACAGATAGTAGAGCTCTTCAAGCAGTAGCTTATCCATTGGTAAACTCCTCGAGAGCCTCTTCGAGCGGCGTCATGTACATCAGCGCCGGACCGCCGTGCATCAGCACCGCCTGCATCCCCGCTTCGACGATCTCCTCTTTGGTCGCACCCGCTTTCAGCGCACCCTGTACATGCAGCGCGATACACCACTCACACTGTGCCGCGACCGCCAGACCGACATTGACGAGCTCTTTCTGTTTCTGATCAAGCGCCCCTTTGGCTTCGACTGTCTCCATGAAGTTGTGAAAAGCGCCGATCTGCTCAGGCACCTGCTTCTGCAATCTGCCGATCAGTTTCTTGATATCTTCGAGTTTTTGTGTGTAGCGTCCCATGGTTTCCTCCTCACAGGTTTCGTTACATCAATTATACTCTTTTTGGGAAGCGAAAAAGTGTTAGCCAGCTGGCATTTGACGTCGAAGGTGCGTTGTTTAGAGATATTTGATAGTAAAATATATTTTAATTCTCTCCTAAGTAGTTATTAACTATTATAGTTTCTTATATAAGTTTATATGAAAGGAAGGTGTCATGTTTCAGGAGTTCAAAAAGTTTCTCATCAGTGGAAATATGGTGGATATGGCGGTCGGTTTTATCTTCGGGGCCGCTTTTGCCACAGTGGTCAAGTCACTGGTTAATAATGTGATCATGCCCCCGGTCGGCAAACTGCTGGGAAATGTCGATTTTTCGCAGCTTTTTATTCCACTTGACGGCAAAGAGTACGGTTCGCTGGAAGCGGTGGAAAAGGCGGGTGCACCGGCAATCAAATACGGTGTTTTTATCAATGATGTGATCTCTTTCGTCATCCTCGGATTCGTGGTTTTCATGTTCATTAAAGGCTATAACAGACTGAAAGAGCCCGAGCCCGAGGCGGTACCGACAACCAAAAAGTGCGGCGAATGTGCGATGGAGATTCCCGTCGAAGCGAAGAAATGTGCTTACTGCGGAAATAGAGCGGTTTAAGGTTTTATCACTTCGAACCGTTTGGTAGATACCGTTCGTTTGAAACTCTTTTTTTCGGATGGACAGGACGGTTATAGAGGTAAACCCATGCACGTAAGTGTTTCCCCGGGTCGGTGTACAAATCGGTAATGATACGGCGATACTCATGCGGTTTTGGAAAACGTGCGTCGCACTCTTCGTAACGATCCAGAAGCGGAAGAATGATGGAAGGATATTTGAGTCGGTAGAGTTCGCCGTAAACTTGCTCTTTACATGATCTTGTCAGGATTGCACCCGGATAGTTGTCTATCTCATAGAGGCGTCCGCAAAGAGAGCCTTCTCCTTTGTAATCCGCATAGCGGGAGAGGAGGCGGTGGAGAGGATGTCTGAACGCTTTTTGCAGTGTGCCGTAGACAAAGAGATACGGGGTTTTGTGACAAGATCTGTTTCTCACTGTTTGACCTGAATATAGATACGATAGATTTTGTTATTTTTGCATAAAAGTGCTTTTATTCGTGTTGACGTTCATGAAACTACTTAGTTTTTGTTATAATAGTGACAAAAGGTCTATTTCAGGAGTCCGACTATGAGTGTAACAATCCCCCGATATAATTATCAGGACTACAAAACATGGAAAGGTGACTGGGAGTTGATAGACGGGTATCCGTTTGCGATGTCTCCCTCTCCGACAGGGAAACATCAGAAACTGATGAGAAAATTGATCACTCTTTTCAGTGCCGAACTGGAAGAGTGCGAATGCGAAGTCTATCCTGAACTCGACTGGATTATCGATGAAAAAAATGTCGTCAGACCCGATTTGGCTGTCTATTGCGAAGATATAAAGACCTATCCCAAAACCACACCTAAAATTGTCATTGAGATTATCTCCGACTTCTCGATACAGACTGATGAAGAGATCAAATATAAGATATATGAGGCGGAAAAAGTTGGGTATTACGTCATCGCCTATCCTGATTTCGGAAAAGTGAGAATCTTTGCGCTCAAAGATGGAGCATATCAAAAAGCGTATGAAGGCGACGGGACATTCACATTTGACCTGTGCGATATAAAGGTCGATTTCAAAAAGGCTTTCTGAGTTTTTACCCCTCCAGCGCCGCAATGCCCGGCAGCTTTTTCCCTGCCAGCAGTGCCAGTGAGGCACCGCCTCCGGTACTGACGAAGGTCATTTTTTCGAGGACGCCGGCTTTGTGGATCATTTCGGCGGTATCGCCGCCGCCGATGATTTTGGTTGCCTGAAGTGTGGCGATAAATTTGGCGAGTTCGAAGCTTCCGTGTGAAAATTTGTCGATTTCAAAAACGCCCATCGGTCCGTTCCATAAAATCATTTTAGATTTTGTCACCGCTTCTTCAAAAAGGGTGACGGTCGCGGGACCGATATCCAGCCCGATATATCGAGCAGGGATATCCTGTGCCGTTACGATACTGCTTTCGGCTTCCTGTTTAATTTCTTCGGCAACGACAACATCTACGGGAAGAAAGAGTTTGACGCCGCGTTCACGCGCCTTTTGCATGATCTGTTTTGCGGAGGGGATGAGTTCCTCCTCGACGATGGAGTTTCCTGTTTCGTAACCGAGAGCTTTTAGAAAGGTAAACGCCATCCCTCCGCCGATGAGCATCTTGTCCACTTTGGGAAGCAGGTGGAGCAGCGCTTCGAGTTTGGTCGAGATTTTGCTACCGCCCACAATCAGGGTAAAAGGGTGGTCGGGGGTCTGGAGAGCATCATGAAAGAAGTTGACCTCTTTTTGGAGCAAAAAACCGGCGCCTTTGTGTGCCGCATCGAAATAGTGCGCGATCGCTTCAACGGAGGCGTGTGCTCTGTGGCAGACACCGAAGGCGTCATTGACGTAGAAGTCCGCGTATGCCGCGAGCACTTTGGAAAACTCGGGATCGTTTTGGGTTTCACCGGGTTCGAAGCGGAGATTTTCAAGCAGCAGAATCTGACCGTTTTGGAGTTTCTCCGCTTTGGTACGGGCATCCTCTCCGATCACATCCGAAGCGAAGATAATCTCATGATTTAAAAGACGTGAGAGCCGCATCGCAACGGGTTTTAGGGAGAGTTTTGCATCGACACCTTTAGGGCGTCCCAGATGGGAGGCGAGGACGATTTTGCAGCCGTGGTCGAGTGCGTAGCGGATGGTCGGCAGACTCGCTTCGATGCGTCTGTCGTCGAGGATGTTACCGAACTCGTCCAGCGGTACGTTGAAATCACAGCGTATGAAGAGACGCGCATTTTGCAGATCGAGATTTTGAATGCGTAACATCGGTATTCTCCTTAATCCAGAAAATGTAAGTCGTTCAGTATATGTTCAGGGATACGATAACGTCCTGCAGTCACTTCATGAATAGGACGGGTTGTGAATCTGCCCTTTTCATATCCCAATGCCGCCTGTATCGTTTTGTTTTCAAGGAGCAGATCGACTGCATTGAGTATAAATTCAAATGCGGTGATGCGATCTTTGACCGTCGGATTCCCGCCTCTTTGAATATGCCCCAGCACCGTTACACGTGTTTCTATCTGAATCTCATTTTTGAACCACTGTTTGAGCCATTCGGTCTTTTTCGCGCCCTCCGCGGCGATTGCCAGAATATAGCGACGACCTTGTTGCAGTTCGGTGAGCAGATGTTCCCGCGCGGCTTTTTCATTGAAATGCATCTCCGGAATAATACAAAGCTCCGCTCCGCTTGTCACGGCGGTGACGGCGGCGAGGTAACCGCACTCTCTGCCCATCGTCTCTACGATAAAAGCACGCTTGAATGTCGATGCGGTATCACGTATATTATCGACGGCGTTTCGAATGACATTCAAAGCGGTATCGACACCGAGACAATACTCGGTACCGTAGATGTCATTGTCGATCGTAGTGGGGATGCCGACAAAGTTGAGCGGAAATTCACGGCTGAGTATGTCGAAAGCTTTATACGAACCGTCCCCGCCCAGCACGACCACCCCTTCGATATGATGTTTTTGTAAATTTTCCCACGCCTGACGGCGATATTTTTTTTCATAAAAGCGTCTGGAGCGTGAAGAGCCGATAATCGCACCGCCGTTGTGAATGATCCCGGCAACGTCGGAATGGGTCGCTTGGGTAATTTTCCCGTCGATCATACCTTCCAGTCCGTCGTGGATAAACCAGGGCGTACTGTTTCGTTTGTAAACATAATCGACAAACTTTTTGATTGCGGGATTCATCCCCGGCGCGTCGCCGCCGGAACAGATAATCGCCAGTGCCATCTCAGACTCCTTGAATATGTTGCATTAATTGTATCATGAAGTGTAATTGTCTGTATGTCAGATGGCTAACAAAACGCTTTTTGAAAAGCTTAATTGTAATGAAAATTTTTCATACTACTTATAAAAGATTACGTATTCGTTATTTGCTTTGGGGTATGATTGATTATCTTGACTGAGGAGTGTGGTGTATGAACTTTCAGAAGGTGATTTCCGGTTTTTTCTTCATTTTGGCGATGACGCTGAATTTCGGTTTTTTTTACGGAAATCCGGAAGTGCTGGCGGAGCATAGCAAATATGAACTTTTTGCGGCGATTGTCGTCAATCTGATTGCGACGATCATGAAGTTCGGCGACAAGACACAGGTGGGCGCGGTACTGCTGGCAACGAGTCTTGTAGCGGATATTCAGTTGATCGCTTCCGCATCGATCTGGACAATTTCGGTTTATGCGCTGGGCGGGCTGGGTCTTGAGTCTTCGACGGCGATTATTTCGCTTTCGGGAGGTGCTTTGTTGGCGAATATCACGTCGGTAGCGATATTTGTCGGTGATACGTTGAAGTCGAAACGCTGATCAGAGAAATAGAAAAAATGCAAAGTTACGCAAGCTGGATCATCATTCGGCGTTTACGTATTCCTTTGATCATCATTATCGTAACGTTTGCGATTTCGATCATCGGAATGATGCTGATTCCCGGCAGGGATGATCAGGGGCATGTTTATCATCTGACTTTTTTTGATGCTTTCTATTTTGTCAGCTATATGGCATCCACAATCGGTTTCGGGGAGTCGCCCTATGCGTTTACCTATCCGCAGAAGCTTTGGGTGTCGTTTGCAATCTATCTGACGGTTATCGGCTGGTTTTACGGGATCGGTACGGTTGTCGCGCTGATTCAGGATAAAGTGCTTGCCGAAGAGTTGGCGCGTTCGAAGTTTATCCGGTCGGTGAATGAAATGGAGGAGCCGTTTATCCTCATTTTCGGTTACAACAATGTCACGAAAAATCTGATTCAGCGTTTGAGTAAGGTTCCCAAACGTATGGTGGTTATCGACAAAAGTCAGGCAAAAATCGATGCACTCGATTTGGAGAATTATCATCCCCATATTCCTGCGATGCACGGTGACCTGCTTGATGTTTCGGTGCTGGAGATGGCGGGGATTCGTTCTCCGATGTGCACGCACGCCGTGATTGTTTTTGAGAATGAATATAAAAATACCCAGATTGCGATGATATGCAAGCATCTGAACGATAAAGTCAAGTTGATTGTGCGCTCCAATACGATTCAAAACAGTGAATATCTTTATCATATCGGTATCGATCATATCGAAAATCCGTTCAAGGTGATCTCCAACCGCCTCTATCTGGCGCTGACGGCACCTAGTTTGTGGATGCTGGAGATGTGGGTTCACGGGCATCCGCTTACCATTGAACGAAAAGAACAGATCCCCCGGGGAAAATTTGTCATTTTCGGTTACGGCAGAATGGGTACGGCGCTTGAGAGCGGTTTGAAAAAAGCGGGAATTGATTATGTCTTTATCGACGCCAGCCACTTTTTTACCGACACGAAAAAGACGGAAAA
This sequence comes from Campylobacterales bacterium, assembly GCA_015489185.1. Classification (GTDB taxonomy): domain Bacteria; phylum Campylobacterota; class Campylobacteria; order Campylobacterales; family QNZT01; genus QNZT01. The sequence continues at coordinate 2,304 of WGAE01000067.1, read as the reverse complement.
GATCTTCAGCGAAGAAAAGATCGAAGAGAGACTGCTGGATGCCGGGATTCGTGATGCGAAGGTGATTATCGCGGCGACACGTAACGATATGGTCAATCTGGCGGTGATTATGCTGGCACGCAAATACAATCCTGAAATCTATACGATTGCGCGTGAAAATTCACTGGCGGATTTGAGTGTCTTTAATGCGGCAGATATCGATAGAAACTATGTGCTTGAGGAGATTATTGCGAACAAGACCTATAACTATCTTGCGATGCCTCTGGCAAACGCATTTATTCGACAAATAAGCAAGCGTGATGAAGCCTGGGGGCGTATGATTGTCGAAAAGATTATTCAAAAGATGGGAATACAGCCGCATCTGTGTGAAATGGCGGTCACCCCGGCGCAGGCGCTTGCACTGTATGAAGAGTTGGGGAAAGGCACCAAAGTAACGTTGGAAGTGTTACGTCGTTCAAGAGCGGATTATACCAAAAAAATGAAACTGCTTTTTTTACTGATTAAACGCGGTGATACCTATTTTTTGTTGCCTGAGGATACGTTTGAAGTGCAGCGGGGTGATGAAATGCTGGTGGTGTGCAACAAAGAGAGTGAAGTCGATTTGGCCTATATTTTGAATAACTATTATGAACTCTACTATGTGCGTACGGGGAAAGAGATGGTCAGCGGGGTTCTGGGCTATTTTTTCAATGATTGATCTTAAGCGATGACCGCTTCAGGTTGAATGAACATTTTATATGTATTGACAAATGTTTCCGGTTTGAGGTGATGGCGTTTAACCAGTTGCACGGCGTGGGAGAGGTTTTGTCTGCGGTCGAAATTTTGTGCATCAACGACACTTTTGACGACGTTGAGAATTCTGGCGGTTTTTCGGTACGCTTCGGGAGCAGATTCCGGATTACCGATATGTGCCAGCGGTATGCAGATGCTGTCGCCAAATCCCCATTTTCGCATCAATTCCGCGGCGACCTCTTCATGAGTGATCTCGAAAATCTCTTTTTCCATTTTTAGTAGTTCATGAAGAGTTGCGGTTTGTGCAATATGATGGGCAAAAAGTTTTTGTGATGATGTTTCTACGGCAACTTGTGATAGGAAAATTTTCCCGACTTCCATCAAATGGGAGGGGACTGCAAGCAAACGATATGTCGCCTTTTCCTGACCGTACCAGGTTGTTACAAACATATGCTGTTGGCGTATGATCTCTGTAAAACGTACGGTATCGAGATTATAGGGGGAGAGATCGCTCTTTTCCAGTTCGGTGATAAAACCGGAGAGCACAAACCCTTTGATCGAATCCATACCGAAAAGCGTGACCGCTTGTCGAATATCGGTAACAGGTTGTCTGAGTCTTATGTGTGAACAGTTTGCATATTTAAGAATATTTGTTGTCAATAGCGGATCGGCTTCAATTGCGTTACAAAGTTCTGCGAGGGAACTGTCCGGGTTATCACATATATCGATAATTTTCCGTACGTTGTCACTCAGTGCCGGGAGAGATTCTATCTTTTCAAGTACGACTTCCGCTGACATACCGGAGGTTCCTTTCTAAATTTTTACTTTGTCTGTAACTATCGGAAAATCGGTGATTTCATGAAGTGTTCTTGCAACAAACTTCGCTATAATACGCGCAAAATTCAACAAGCAGGACAATTTCATGAGAAGTGATATCGTTAAAAAAGGGTACGAGAGAGCACCGCACAGGAGTCTTTTTCGTGCGACAGGGCTCAAAGACGAAGATTTCGACAAACCGTTTATCGGGGTGGCGAACTCTTTTATCGAGATCATTCCGGGGCACTTTTTTCTGAATAAGTATGCGGCGATCATCAAAGAGGAGATCCGAAAGTGCGGCTGTGTGCCGTTTGAGTTCAACACGATCGGGGTTGATGACGGGATCGCGATGGGGCATGACGGTATGCTCTATTCATTGCCTAGCCGTGAGATCATCGCCAATTCGATCGAGACGGTCATGAACGCCCACAAACTCGATGCGATGATCTGCATCCCCAACTGCGACAAGATCACACCGGGTATGATCATGGGAGCACTCAGGGTCAATGTACCGACGGTATTTGTCAGCGGCGGTCCGATGAAAGCGGGACAGCTCAAGGACGGTACGCCGATCGATCTGGCGACGGCGTTCGAAGCGGTCGGGCAGTTTGAAGCGGGCGAGATCAACGAGGAGAAGCTGGTCGAGATCGAGTGTGCAGCATGTCCGAGCGGCGGTTCATGTTCGGGTATGTTCACGGCAAACAGCATGAATACCCTGATGGAGGCGATGGGAATTGCCCTCAAAGGAAACGGTAC
>WGAE01000066.1 GCA_015489185.1 Campylobacterales bacterium | reverse complement strand
GTTCAACATATTGCATATATTTTTCAGCAATATTAATATCTTTCATAAACTGATCAACAATTTTTGTCAGGGGAGAGAGCGCGGTAAACGGATTTTGCGGCACAATCGAAACGGTTTTACCCCGTACCAGTGGTACTTCGCTCTCCACCTCCATATCGACGCTCAGGTTAGCGGGTAACATTCCAAGCAACGCCTTAAGCGTCAGACTCTTACCGCTGCCGCTCTGTCCTACCAGTGCAAATGCGTTTTCAATCTGAAACGCGATATCGACCAGAACCTTTTCATGATGTGCAATACGCAACTTCTTGATATTAAACACCGTTTTCCTTTAAAAGCATAAAGAGCGCTTTCACTTTTTCCAACGGTACATTTGCCCGCAAGATAATACGTAAAATTGCACGTTCTACGGTCGGAGGACGGATCGCTCCGATCACAAAGCCTGCATCCAGCGCTTTTTGTTGTAAAAATAACGCCCGTTTGGAATCGTTCACGGGTATCGTCAAAATCGGCGACGCAAGTGAAATAGCGAAAAAATCCGACGCCAGTTTGGTTCGTATATCGATCGCTTCGCGCAGTTTGGATGCCTGTTGCTGCGTTTGCTCCAGCGCTTTGTGCGCCAGGGCAATATCAAACACTGAGGGTGCAGTTGCATAGATAATCGCTTTTGCCCTGTTTTGCAAAAAGGTGACGATCTCTTTTGACGCCAAAATATACGCTCCGTAGCTTCCCAACGCTTTGCCGAGCGTTCCTATTTTAATATGGTTGAAATCCGGAGTGATCCCATAATAATCGAAAATACCGAGCAGTCGTTCACCCAATACACCTGCACTGTGTGCTTCATCGACAATCAATAATGCAGCGTGCCTGTCCGCTACGTCAAATATGGCACGATCAAGCAGATCCCCCTCCATCGAGTAGACCCCCTCCACTGCCACAATCGCACGCTGATACACTTCTTGCGTTAAAATTCGCTCAAGATCATCTGGGTCGTTATGTTTGAAAAAACGTACCTGTGCAGGCGGCAGTTTTGCCGCAAGCACACCGCTTGCATGATACGCCTCGTCCAAAACCAGTAAATCTTTTTTTCGTGGCAGTGCCTCAATCAACGAAAGATTCGCCAGAAAACCGCTTCCGACGACAATCCCCGCTTCAAATCCGTTCAACACCGTCACATACTTTTCAAACGCTTCATGAAGCGGATGGTAACCGTTCACTAGCTGCGATGCTCTGGGCGCATGATAGCGATAACGCGAAACTTCCGACACCGCGGCATCAAAGAGAGATTTTTCCTCGGCAAAACCGAGATAGTCGTTTGAAGCCAGATCGATCAAATTCTCATCGTAACATCTGCGTTCACGGAAACGATTTGCTCTTTTGATTGCGTTCAGTTCCTGTGTGTACATCGATCAATCCAGAAAAGGGAGCAGTTTCTCCACACACAACCCCATCGCGGTACTCTCGTGTCCGTAGACTTTATCGATATAGGGACGGCAAAATCCTTCAACCATACACGCCCCTGCTTTTCCTCGCCACTCACCGCTTTGAAGGTATCGTTCTAAATCTTCTTCGTCAAACGACTTGAAATAGTAGTCGGTTGCGGATATATCGAGCAACATTTTCGTTTTGGAAACATACTTCATACAGGTAATGATAGAAACTTTGTTGCCGCTTTGCATCTGCAAAATACGTCTGGCATCTTCTTCGTCACGCGCTTTGCGTAAGATCTTCCCGTCTGCCGTTACCACCGTATCTGCCACAAGTAACGGTAACTCCAGGCCAAACTCTTTTTCACACACTTCATATTTACCCATTACCGCCTGATAGACAAAATTTTTAGGTGACTCTGCACGAATCTGCTCTTCATCAAAGTCACACCCTTTTTGGATAAACGGAATCCCGAACTTCTCCAAAAGTGCCGCTCTGGTCATCGAATTGGAAGCAAGCAGTATCATCCGTCCCTCCTTACCTGTAGCGTCGGCAGATTAAGTTGCCCGCGCTGTACAATCTGATATGTTGCGTTTTTGGTTTTAAAATGGGTTTTCAGATACTCAAACGCGACCATCGGGTCTACATCATCCCCGCACGTAAATATATCGACAGCCGCATACGCATATTCGGGCCAGGAGTGTATGGCAAGATGGCTTTCACTGATCACCACTACCCCGCTCACTCCGTACGGTTCGAAAAGATGAAAAGAGCTGCCGATCACTGTCGCACCGGCGATTTTCGCCGCTGAAAGCAATGTCTCCTCTACCAGACGCACATCGTTGATCGCATCGACATCACACTCATAAAACTCAGCCAATATATGTTTACCAAGCGCCTCCATCACACACTCCTCAATACATACCCGAAATAGATCGCCACTCCGCCGAGCAATATGCTGATCCCGAACGTATACCAGGCAATAAGTCTGACATTATCTTTGGCATGTCCGCTGTCACTCGCAAGACAGCGTGCACGTGCCTCTTTGATTTTGTAAAAACTGTACAGATACAACAAAAACATAAAGACCCAGATCAACTCTTTGGATGTCACCACGATGGACAAAACCGGATCACGATGTGCAAAATCTTTCCCGATCGCCATCATAAAACCGCTCATACCCAAAAGCAACGATACGGGAACAAGCAATCGAAAAAAACGGTTTAACGTACGAAGTGCGGTGCGTATCGACATCTTTTCGTTAGGAATCTGTAACAAAGAGGGGTAAACGGTCAGCGAAAAACCGATCATCCCCCCTACCCAAATCACAGCACACAGAATGTGCACCATAAAAATGACCGGCAGATATTCAATATAGAGACTGCCCAAACGCTACCCTTGAAGCTGCGCCAAAACGTATGATTTTGCCACATCTATCGCTTCATGAAGTTTGTTCGCATCTTTTCCGCCCGCCTGCGCGAAATCATCACGACCGCCTCCGCCGCCTCCGACTATCGGTGCGATCTCTCTGATCCAGGCACCCGCTTTCACCGGTGCGTTTTTGACACCCGCCGCCATCACGACTTTGTCGCCTTTTTTCTGAAAGAGCATCACAGCGACGGCATCTTTTCGGTTTTTGATATCGTCTATCATCTGTTTGATATCACCCGCACCGACCTCTTCGACAGCCACTTCAACATCTCCGATCTTTTCATAACGCAACTCTTGACGTGAACTCTGTGCCAGATTTTTGATTTCTTCCTTCAACGCGGCAATCTCATCCTTGAGACGTTTGACACCAAGCAGCGGATCTTTGTTTTTAACCGCTTCGGAGAGTTCCGCAACCGTCTGACGATACCCTTTCGCCAGATCGATCGCACTTCGTCCCGCCACCGCTTCTATACGCCGTACACCGGCACTCACTCCGCTCTCTTTGGTGATGAAAAAGGCACCGATCGCAGCACTGTTGGAGACGTGCGTTCCTCCGCAAAGCTCCATACTTACATCGCCCATTGAAACCACACGCACGGTATCGCCGTATTTCTCTCCAAACAGCGCCATCGCCCCTCTGGCTTTCGCTTCGTCTACCGGCATCTCTTCCGTCGCAACGGGCACACCTCTGGCAATCACTTCATTGACATAATCTTCGATACGTCTGATCTCTGCCGCATCCAGCGGTTTGGGATGCGAAAAATCAAAGCGCAGCCTGCGCGCCTCTACCAAACTTCCCGCCTGGTTGACATGTTCACCGAGAATATCGCGCAGCGCGGAATGCAACAGGTGCGTCGCGGAGTGGTGTTTGGCAATTTCAAACCGGCTTTCATCGACCACCGCTTCGACTGCATCACCTTCATGAAGCGTTTTTTCCACGACCACTTTCGAAAGATTCAGATCAAAAAACTTCTTCGTATCCACCACTTTCGCAACATCCGACAGTGTTCCGATATCGCCGCACTGACCGCCGCTTTCCGCATAAAAGGGTGTCTCGTCCAGCATCACCCACCCCTCTTCACCGGGTTCGAGTTGTGAAACACGATGGAAGGCATTGTCAAGCAGTGCAACGACTTTGGCACGGGTTTTTGTCGTTTCATAGCCGACAAATGCGTTTTTCCCAAATGTCTCCAGCAATGCTTTGAAATCACCCTCTATCGCCGCATCACCGCTCCCTTTCCAAGCGGCTTTGGCACGCTCTCGCTGCTCGCGCATCAATTTTTCAAACCCTTCGATATCGACACGAATCCCTTTTTCCCGCAACATATCCTGTGTCAGATCGAGAGGGAAACCGTAGGTATCGTAGAGTTTAAACGCAACTTCTCCACTGAAAACATCCGTTGTTTTCGCCAGCTCTTTTTCAAAAAGTTCCAGCCCGGAAGCGATCGTTTTGAAAAAGCGCTCCTCTTCCATCCGAATCTGCTCTTTGACACTCTCCGCTTTCTCGACGATATACGGATAATGCTCTCCCATAATCTTTCCGAGAGTATCAACGAGGCGATACATAAAAGGTTCTCTGATACCGAGCAGATATCCGTGGCGTACCGCACGTCTAAGAATCCTGCGCAGGACATATCCTCTGCCCTCTTTATCAAAATTGACACCCTGGGCGAGCAAAAAGGTTACGGAGCGGATATGATCGGCAATGACTCTGTAACTTGCCCCCTCTTCATAGACATAAGGTTTACCGCAAATTTCGGCAACCTGCTCGATCAGCGGCATAAAGAGCGAAGTATCGTAGTTGCTGAATTTCCCCTCTTTGATCGCCGTGACACGCTCCAGCCCCATTCCGGTATCGATCGAGGGTTTTGGAAGCGGATGCAAGACGCCTTTTTCATCTCTCTCATACTGCATAAAGACAAGATTCCAGATCTCCAGAAAACGATCCCCTTCACCGCCCATCTTATCCTCGGGCGAATGAAAATGTTCGGCTCCCTGATCGTAGAAAATTTCGGAGCAGGGTCCGCACGGTCCCGTATCACCCATTTGCCAGAAGTTATCTTTGTCTCCAAAACGCATAATACGATCGGCGGCAATATGCTTTTTCCAAAGCGCTTCGGCTTCGTCGTCACTTTCATGAACCGTTACCCAAAGCCTCTCAACCGGCAGTTTCAGCACCTCAGTCACAAACTCCCAGGCATAGGCGATCGCCTCTTCTTTGAAATAGTCCCCGAACGAGAAATTCCCGAGCATCTCAAAAAAGGTATGGTGTCGGTTGGTATAGCCTACATTCTCAAGATCGTTATGTTTTCCGCCCGCACGGATACATGTTTGGGAACTGGCGGCACGCGGAGGGTTGGGCGCCGGTACTTCCCCGGTAAAGATACGTTTGAAGGGTACCATTCCGGCATTGGTAAACAGTAGTGTCGGATCATCGGGTACCAACGGCGCACTCGGATAGATTTGATGTCCTTTGCGCGCGAAAAAATCCAAAAATTCTTTTCTGATATCCATCTTCAACATTCCTTATATAATCCGGATATTCTATCTTAAAATATTTAAAACCAGCTATAAGGGAAATGCGTCGTTACGGGGCTTCAGCGCTTTTTCAGTAACCCATAAAGTCAACAATTTTCGCTGCCGCATCCGGTGAGACGACACCTTTGAGTCCCTCACTCATCGCTGTAATATCGGCATCGAATATCATCTGCATCAGATCCGGATGCAACCGCTCCTGTCTGACGACAAACGAGAGATTGCGCTCCGCCAGAAAACGGGCATTGTGGTATTGGTGATCCCCTGCGGCGTAGGGATAGGGGACATAGAGTGCGGGTAACTGGGACGCCGCCAGCTCCCAGAGCGTACTCGCTCCCGCGCGGCATATCGCAAAATCGGCAGCAGCGATCTTTCGATAAAGCTTTTTATCGAAAGCAAACAGATCAACGTCGATTCCCTTCTCTTCATAAAATCGTTTCAACGCTTCATACTCCCGCAATCCGCTTTGATGGATTATGCGAATCCCCTTCTCATGAAGCAGCGGTGCAACCTGCTTTGCAAACGCGTTGATTGCACTTGCCCCCTGACTGCCTCCCAGAAAAATAATTGTTTCGATGCGGGTTCTCAGTCGTGCGTTTTCAAAAAAGACGGTACTGATCGGATAAGCTCTGAGTGCGGGATTTTCTGAAAAAGGGCTGAAAACGGCATCGGCGTATCTGGCAAACAGTGCGTTGAGTCGTCCCATCACCGCGTTTTGTTCATGAATGAAATAGCGCTTACGTTGCACAATCGCCGCGATCGTCGCAGGCGCCGCTGCATATCCGCCTACCGAAAAAATCGTATCAATCTCTTCGTTGCGAAAGATTTGCATAGATCGGCGTGCCGCCTGTAAAATCGCAGCCATACTTCCGATTTTACCGATCAATTTCTTATCTACAACACTGCGAATATCGAAAAAATATTTTTGCGAAAACCCTTCATCCTCGCCAAACCATGCCCGATCCTGACCGTTTGCGGAACCGATGAAGATCGGTTTGATTCCACGACGGTTCAACTCCTCTTTGAGCGCTCTGGCGATACTCAAATGTCCGCCGGTACCACCTCCAGTAATGACAATCTGTTTCAAAATTTCACCTTTTTACTGAGCATCAAAATCATCCCGATCGCTACGGCATGTGCAAGCAGTGAACTTCCTCCGTAACTCAAAAACGGCACCGCCAATCCTTTCACCGGTGTAATCCCCGTCACACCGAAGCTATTGATGAAAAAACTTGACGCGAACATAATCGCAATGCCGAGTGAAAAGAGAGAATAGACCCGATTTTCACTCCGATTGGCGATTTTGAGCATACGAAATATCAGCACGAAAAAGAGTGCGATGATCACAAGCACACCCAGCAAACCGATCTCTTCGGCAATACCTGCCAGGATAAAATCGGTATGTACCTCCGAAAGAAACCCCAGCTTGATCGTTCCGTTTCCAAGCCCCTGACCGAAAAAACCGCCGTTTTGGATTGCGTCATAGGCGTTTGAGACTTGATAGGGTTCGTACGCATCCGATACATGAAGCTTTTTCGCCAGCGAATCGGGCAAAAATGACAAAACGGCATTCTGGATATTGCTCCACCAGGACTTTACCCGCAAAATACGATGCTCCGATCCGACAATCGCTACAATCACAACGATGATCATCCCCACCATCGTAATGGTAAAAAACCGGGTGCTTGTACCCGCCATCGACCCCATCACGATCAAAACCATCCCCAACACCAGTACTTGACCGATATCGTTTTGCATAATCGCAATCAGATAGGTCACGACTCCAAAAACCATAAAATAGGGCCAGAAAACCTTGAACTCCTCTTTGAGTGTCTTGGGAGAGTCATCGAGTTTTCGGGAAAAACTCCACGCCAGAAAGGTGATGAAACCGACCTTGAAAAACTCCACCGGCGCCAGCGAAACCGGTCCCAGACGAATCCACCGTTTCGCTCCTCCGATCTCCGTCACGATACTTGAAGGCAAAAACGGCATAGCGGTCATCAGCCCCAGAAAAAGGAAAAAGAGCGTAAAACCGAGCGGTAAAAAGTAACGATCCGGATCGAGCTGCGAAATCCACCACATCACAAAAATCGCAACCACTCCGGTCAAAAACTGGCGGATAAAAAAATGAAACTCGTTGTGATAGGTCTGGAGGCTGGCGTAGGTTGTCAGGGAGAGAGAAAATATGATTCCCAGCGCAATCAGTACCACACTGATGAAGAAGATCGTTCTGTCCGTCGCCAAACCCCGCACCTTTCACACAAACTTCATGATCACTGTCGTCGATGATACACAAACTTTGATTAATGTGGAATTTATGCTACAATAATTCAAAATATTTGAAATTTTGTTTTTAAAATTAAATTTAAGTATTTGAATTTGAGCATCCAAACCGAACGATTGCCGAAGGCAAAAAAAGTGCACCCGACCCCGAAGGGGCACTTACGTTTGCACTTTTTAGTTCGTTTTGGATGCTGTTGCTAAGCGACAAATGGTAACTCGCTTGAGTGAAATCAACACTTTTTCAAAGCACACAATTATCAGTTTTGGAATGTATGGTGCTTGCACTATGTGTGAGATCCGTCAAGACAAGCTAAGGGAGTAAATGTGGGATTGACAATCACCAAATCTTTGCCGCTGGCGACCCAGGCACTCGATTTTCGCGCACTTCGCCAAAAGCTGATTGCGGGAAATATCGCCAATGTCGATACCCCGTTTTACAAAGCACGCGATATTCGGTTCGAAGATGTGCTGGCACGTCAAGCACATACGCTTGAAGAGAAGGGTCCCAAACTTCAAATGGCAAAAACCGATCCCAAACATATGGATCCAATAGATACCCAAAACAGCCAAACCGCAAGCTACTTTTTTCGCGGTACACATACGACGCGAAACGACGGTAACAATGTCGACATTGACGTTGAAACGACAGAGATGAGTAAAAACGCGATTATGTTCGAAGCATTGACCAACGCGATCAAAAAAGAGGGGATGATCTTCAAAAGCGTGCTGGAAGCATCATCCAAAGTACAATAATTTCTTGAACAGACGAGGTAGAGAATGTCTTTTTTAAACGGTTTCGATATCAGCGGATACGGATTGTCGGCACAACGCTTTCGTATCAATCTGATCAGTTCCAATATCGCCAACGCCAACACAACCCGTACGGACGAAGGCGGTCCCTACCGCAGGCGTGAAGTGATCTTCAAAGCGGTCGATTTTTCACAGCTGCTCTCCGAAAAGATGCGACAAAACGGTTACAGAGAAGATGAAAATCCGATCGAAGATCCGGCTGCGCAAAAATTTCCCGAGCCGCCGCTAATGGCGGTCAAAGTGGATAAAATCATCCGTGACGATTCACCGTTTAAATTACGTTTCGACCCGTCTAACCCGGATGCGGACGAAAACGGCTACGTCGCACTGCCGAATGTTAATCCGGTGATCGAAATGGCCGATTTAATAGAAGCGACAAGGGCGTATCAGGCAAACGTCGCCGCATACCAAAGTACCAAAACGATGGCACAAAGTGCGATCGATCTGTTGAAAGGATAATTAAATGGCACAGGCAATCAACACAATTTCACCTTTATCCGTCGCCGGTGTCACCAGTAAAGAGACACACAATCAAAACGGCGGCGATTTTCTCTCGGTTTTAAAAGCGTCTCTTGAAGATGTCAACGAAATGCAGATTCAAGGGGACAAAGCACTGCGCGATATCGCAACCGGACAAGTCAAGGATCTGCACCAGGCGGCTATTGCGATCGACAAGGCGGAGATTAGCATGAAAATGATGCTTGAAATTCGCAATAAAGCCCTCAATGCATACAAAGAAGTCCTGAGAACACAAATCTAATCACTCTGACACAAAACGGCAAGTTTTTTGCCGTTTTGGTATTTTTTCTCCTCTCTTTTATCTTCAATGCGTCAACTCTTCTGAAAAAGTGTTGATTGAATGAAAGCTTTATCATTTGAGCATCTAAACCGAACGATTGCCGAAGGCAAAAAAAGTGCACTCAACCCCGAAGGGGCGCTTGCGTTTGCACTTTTTAGTTCAGTTTGGATGCGTTTGCGAAGCAACAAATGGTAACTCGCTTGAATGAAATCAACACTTTTTCAAAGGGGACAATTAACCGTCCTTGCATTATAATAACTTCATGAATCAGAACGAAAATAAAAAAATCAAAATCGCCATCATCTTTTTCATCCTTTCAATACTCTTTCTGATTTTGATCGGGGCGCTTTTTAAAATCCTGTCGGATAAAACACCACTGCCCAAAATCTACGCCACCGAGCGTGACCGTGCGATTCGCGGCGATATTCTGAGTAAACATCGCTATACCATCGCCACCAGTAAAAAACTCTACACAGCACAGGTAGATACCCGCTGCATCGATCCGGACAAATTCGAACTCTTCATCAAACTCTTTTCGATCTTCAGCAATCTCGACCCTTACGAGATCAGAGAAAAACTACAGTCCAACTTCGGTTATGTCAATATATCGATGACACTCGACTCCAAATCCTCCCGCTATCTGAAACAGCTACGCTATACACTCAACCGATATCGTGTATTTCGCAAATATACCGACGAAAGGACCGGAAAAAGCTACTACAACGGTCTGAGCATTACCGAGACGGGAGAGTTTCGCATCTATCCAAGGGGAGACAGCTTTTCTCCTTATGTCGGCTTTGTGCGCAGGGGGCTTGATCACAACTATCGTACCGTCTGGGGGAAATACGGTCTGGAGCGATACTACAACGAACAACTCGAAGGTATTCGCAGTACGATGATTCAAGGCAGAAGAGATATCCACGGTACGATCATCCTTGATAACAACAGTGAAGTCAAAACCCGTATCGACGGGTACGATATTATCACCAGTATCGATTTGAAACTGCAAAAAAGTATTGAGCAGATTCTTGATAAACACAAAGAGAAACTTGATGCGAAAGAGATTATCGCCGCCGTGATGGAGAGCAAAACGGGCAATATCATCGCCCTTGCCTCTTCCAGACGCTACAATCCCAATAAAATCCTCAGCGAAGATGTCCCAAAAACAAGCATTTCCGCCATTCGATACATTTTCGAACCCGGTTCGGTTATGAAGCCGATCACCTATGCGCTGCTTCTGCAAGAGCACTTGATCAAACCGCACGATATCGTCAATGTCGAAAACGGACATTATCGACTCGGAAACAAAATCATCACCGACGAACACGCCTATGACTACCTGAGTACCGAAAATATCATTGTCCACTCCAGCAACATCGGTATGGCGAAACTCTCGACACTGCTTGATACGATCACTTTCTTCAAAGGGTTACGCAATTTCGGCTTTTCACGCCCAAGCGGTATCGATCTGAGTTATGAACTGAGCGGCTCCATCCCGAACATCCACCAGCTCAAAAACAGCGTGTTTAAAGCAACTGCCTCCTACGGCTACGGCATACGCGTTAACTTTTTCCAGCTTCTCAAAGCTTACAACGCTTTTAACAACGGCGGTATACTGCTGCGACCGACTATCGGCGAATATTATAACCCGCATACCCGCCCGATTCGCAAAATCTTTCATAAGCGTGCAACTCGCGTACTCGACAAAGAGGTCGCCGACACAATGCGACGTATTCTGGTAAAAACCGTCAAAGAGGGTACCGGAAAAGCGACCGATCTGCCGGGACTGCAAATCGGAGGCAAAACCGGTACCGCGCAAATTGCCGTACGCGGTGTCTATGAAAACATCTACAACAGCTCCTTTTTCGGTTTTGCGAACGATGCCTCTCATAAATATACGATCGGTGTGACGGTCATTGAACCCAATCCTGAAAAAAAACGCTATTTCGCCTCACAAAGTGCCGTTCCGGTTTTCAGAGATATCGTCGAAGCGATGAGCAGTCAGCAATTGCTTGAACCGATGCGATAATCTTCTATTTATCTTAAACTTTACTGAATTTAAGTGTTTTATAAGCTTTAATATACTAAACTCCCGTTTCATCAAAACAGTAAAAGGTAAGATTGTGAAAACAACAAAAATGATTAAAGCCGATGAGGTGGAAAGAGACTGGGTTGTTATAGATGCAACGGGTAAAAAATTCGGGCGTCTTTTAACAGAAATCGCTACACTTCTTCGCGGAAAACACAAACCCTACTATACACCGCACGTAGACTGCGGCGACTATGTGGTTGTCATCAACGCGGACAAAGTAGAAGTAAGCGGCACGAAACTCGACTCGAAAATGTACCACAGACATACCGGTTATTTCGGTGGTGTCAAAAGTGACAAATTCGGTGAGCTTTTGCAAAACAATCCCGCAAAACTCTTCAAACTCGGTGCGCGCGGTATGCTTCCCAAAACAAATCTCGGGAAGCAGATGCTGAAAAAACTCAAAGTATATGCAGGAAGTGAACATCCTCACACTGCACAAGTAAGTAAATCAGAAGGTAAAAAATAATGTCAAAAGTGTATGCAACTGGTAAAAGAAAAACGGCTATCGCGAAAGTCTGGCTCAAACCCGGAAGCGGTAAAATGGCAATCAACGGTCAAAGCCTGGACGAGTGGCTGGGTGGTCTTGATCTTTTGAAAAAACGTGTTATGCAACCGCTGATGCTTACCAAACAAGAGCAATCTGTTGATATCATCGCAACAACAAAAGGCGGCGGTGTATCGGCTCAGGCGGATGCCGTACGTCACGGTATTTCCAAAGCACTGGTTATCTATGACAACGAATTTCGTGCGATTCTCAAGCCGCAAGGGCTTCTGACACGTGATGCAAGGGTTGTCGAAAGAAAGAAATACGGAAAGAAAAAAGCGAGAAGAAGTCCTCAGTTCTCCAAACGTTAATCGTTATCGTTTCTTCTTTCAGTTGTCGGGCAGGTTTTTCCTGCCTGTACAAAATCTTCGGAATCAAATATGTACCGTTACGCCAGAATTTTCCTTTTTCTCATTTCGGTTTTTCTGCTCTTCTTTCTGGCTTTTCGTGCCTACACCGATGCCGAACGTTATATTGAGATAGAAACAACCCTTTTAAAACAAAAAGATACCGACGGAACCATCCACCAAAAAGTCGACGCACTGCTGGAAATGCTATCGGCAGGATGGTACGATCAGCATACGCGAACCGAAACAACACAAAAAAGACTGGAAAATGAAGCAAAATTTTTACAACAAAAAAGTTTCAAGCGATTCTACTATTTTCTAGGCACAGTTGTGCTCTTTATTTTATTATATACCCTGCTCGATCAAAAAATAGTCTTGCTCTTTATCGCCACCGCTTCGCTCCTGGCTCTGATCACAGTACTCTTTTCACCGCTTTTGTTAATGAGTGTCGGCAAACAACTCCCGATACTTGGAGAAGTGATCCTCTCTTATGAGAGTAAAAGTATCGCATCAACGATCATGAAACTCTACAAACAACACAACTATCTTATCGCACTCCTCGTCTTGCTTTTTAGTGTTTGTATTCCCTTTCTCAAAACAGTGCTGATACTGGCATACGGATTGTTTCAGGAGACAGGTATGATGCGCACTACGGCAAAGTGGATGGAGAAAGCGGGGAAATGGTCGATGGCAGATGTCTTTATCGTTGCGATACTTGTCGTCTTTTTCAGCACAAATCAGGATATTCATACGACAATGCAGATCGCACCCGGTCTCTACTTCTTCGTCACTTATGTACTCTTATCGATCCTGGGGACGATGCTGATCACCAGAAAAGAGCATTAAAGCTTTTTTCTGATCCTACAACATCGAAGCAAACGTTTCGAAGATATATTTACTATCATGCGGTCCCGGACTTGCTTCAGGGTGGTGCTGCACGGAAAAGATCGGTTCGTTATCGTATTTGACCCCTTCGATCGTATTGTCGAAAAGATTGATATGGGTGATTTGCGCAATTTCACAAATCGTATCAGGCACGTTGTAGTTATGATTTTGCGCGGTAATTTCAACACGTTTTGTGGCTTGATTTGCCACGGGATGATTGCCGCCGTGCTGTCCGAATTTCAGCTTATAGGTTTTGTAGCCGTGTGCGATCGAAAGCAGCTGATGCCCCAGACAGATCGCAAACATCGGAATCTTTGCGTCGATCAACACTTTGATCTTTTTCGCCTCCTCTTCCAAAACCAGCGGATCACCCGGACCGTTTGAGAGAAAGATGCCGTGAATCTCTTTGTTTCGGTAGCGTGCTATCAGATTCTCCGCATCAAACGTATGCGGAACCACTTCCACACTCAAACCGGTCTGGCGCAGTTCATTGAGAATGTTTCGTTTGACACCAAAATCGATCACGACAACTTTTTTCCCTAAAGAGAGTGCTTTACGGTACTGCTGATTGATCGGATCCCAGCTACCGCTTTCATGTTCATAAACCTCTTTGGTACTCACCTCTTTGATGTAATTTACCTCTTCGATCCGCGGTGCCTTCGCCAGTGCTTCACGCAGTACCTCTTTGTCTGATATTTCGGTTGAAGCGATCATCATTTTCGGTCCATTATCCCGAATATGTTTTGTCAAAAAGCGTGTATCAATATCACAGATACCGAGGCTTCGGTGTTTTTTCAAAAAATCGCCGAATGACTCTTCCCCGCGGAAGTTGGAATAGCGGGGTTGATAGTTGCGCACGATCGCACCGCTACTATAAACCGTTTTGCTCTCCATATCATCCGGATTGCATCCTACATTTCCGATCTCGGGCATCGTAAAGACGACAAACTGACCGGCATAGCTCGGGTCACTCATGATCTCCTGATAACCGCTCATAGACGTGTTAAAGACGATCTCGCCGGTACGTGTCCCTTCAAAACCGAAACTTTTGGCTTCCAGATAAGTACCGTCCTCGAGATACAACCAGATCTTTTGCAACTTCATGAAAGCATTCCTTTTTTACGCAATTCATCACGATAGAGACGTTCGAATACCACATTGTACTCTTCGGTTCCGGGGATCAGTTTACGTTGCATCTTTTCAATCTTTTCAATCACCTCATCTTCGATCTTCTCAAAGTTTTCGATATACTCTTCGATCGCGCTGTATATGACGTTTTTGATCACATTTTCGTTGACGCTGTAGTTGATCAGATCCTCATCGTAAAGTTTATCAAGAATCTCGTGTGCAACCTTGTTAAAACGGTCCTCGTACGACAAAATCACGTCATAATCACTTGCCAATCTTTTTTTGACAAGCCAAAACATATTACGTCTGTCGACACGCATAAACTCCATCTCATCTTCATTCTCTTCCAGTATCTCGTTGACACGCTCTTCAAGTGCCAGCTCTTTTTTCAAATCCTCAACCAAAACCTCTTCCGCTTTCTGCGCAACGATATCCACCCCCTCCGTAAACGTCACATAACCGGAGTTCAGCAGATCGATAGCGATTTTTCTGGCTATATAAGGTGCATGCGGTAATCTTATCTTCATGAGAGATACCTTGTAGTAAATTTTACGGACACAAGCAGGTAGAAGCACTTGTATCTATTTTTATTTAGTGTAGCAAATTTTTCGTAAATAGTGAATTATTCGGTACTATTGCTGTCAAACGGCGGTCCCTTCTGCAACAGCTGCGTGACGCTTGCAGCGATATCGGGATCCATTTTCGCCATGATTTTGGCGACTTTTTTGGGCTTGAGATTGAAGAGTATTTTCGCAGCTTTGGGTTTTGGCATTGTATCCAAAATCGCTGCGGCTTTGGAGTCTTTCATTTTCGTATAGGCGGCGGTAATTTTATCGTCTTTGGCTTTTTTGATCTCTTCTAGCAGCTTTTTATTTTTTTCATACAGTGCCAGCGTCTCTTTTTTTGTCTGTTCCACTTTCTGAAGTGTCGCGTTGACCTCCTGCAGTTTTGCTTCTATTTTTTTCGCTTTTTTCTCCAGCAATGCATTCTGTGCCTCTTTGTAAAGTTCAAACGCCTGCTGTTCCTCATCCAGACGGTCCAGTTCTCTCAAAATCTCATTTTTACGCTGTTCAAAAACTTTGTTGCAGTCTACCGTATTTGCCGCGGGCAACATCGTAATAAACAAAAAAAGCGAAGCGACGATACCTTTCAAAACTCCTCCTTTACCTTTCGCCCGAACAATTGACCGGCAATCTCATCCATACGCTTGCTTTCTGCTTGCATCATTGCTGCAATCTTTTTCTGTTTCTCATTTTCATGAAGGTATTTGATTTTTTCATACTCTATATTTGCCGCTTTATATGCGTTTTGTAGTTGTTCGATCTCATCATCGAGGTATTGTATCATATTTTCGACGCGCTCTTTCTCTGCATAGAGATATGCTCTGCCGCGGTATGCCGTCTGTACTGCGGCAAAACTTCCCTCTTTCGGAAGTTCCTGCGCCCCAATTTCCGCCGATATTTCAAACGATTGAGCAACCAGCGCCTCTTTTTCAAAACGTTTTGCCGCAAGCTGTTGTTCGATTTCGGAAACTTTCTGTTTTTTGACTTTGAGAATTTCCGAAAATTTCGTTTTCATGAACTGTTATACGATAATCGTATCCGCCCGATCCGGACTGGTCGAAATGATACCCACTTTCGTTCGGGTCAGTTTTTCAATCGCTTTGATGTAAGCTTTTGCACTATTGGGCAGTTCCCGATATTCCCGGATTCCTTCTACTTTTTCCCACCCTTCAAATGTTTCATATACAGGTTTGACATTCTCCAGATCATACGGGACATAATCGATCACTTCGCCTTCAAATTCATATGCAACACACACCTTGATCTTTTCGAAGCCGTCAAGCACATCCAGCTTCATAAGTGCAATCTGATCACATCCGTTCAAACGACAGGCATGGCGTGCCGCTACCGCATCAAACCAGCCGCAACGCCTTTTGCGCCCTGTCGTTGTACCGAACTCATGCCCTCTTTCAGCAAGAAGTTCTCCATCCCTTCCGTGATCTTCCGAAGGAAACGGACCGTTTCCAACTCTGGTGCAGTATGCTTTTGCAATTCCGGTTACTCTTCCGATATCTTTCGGGTTGAGTCCAAGCCCCGTACAGGCACCAGCGCTGACCGTATTGGAACTTGTCACATAAGGATAAGTCCCATGATCGATATCGAGCATCGTTCCCTGCGCACCTTCGAGCAGAATCTTTTTCCCCTCTTCGAGTAACTCCCAAAGCAATTTTGTCGTATCTGTAATATACGGCAACAATCCATCTCTGTAACGCTCGATGTCCGCAAGAAGCTGCTGTTGATCCGGAACCTCGATCTCCATCGCATCAAATAGCACGCGATTGTCTTCAAAATAGTGCATAATTTTCTCTGCAAGTTTTTGCGGGTGGTGCAATTCACCGACTCTGTGACCGGTTCTTTGGATTTTGTCGGCATATGCCGGACCGATCCCTTTTCCGGTTGTCCCTATTGCCTTTTTACGAAGCTTCTCTTTCCCCTGATCGATCATCGCATGGTAGGGCAACAGGAGGTGCGCTTTGTCACTGATAAAAAGCCGCCCCTGCAAATCGCCAAACTGTTTTAGTTCTTTGTCCAGCAAATTTTCCGGACTCAATACGACACCGTTACCGATGATGTTGATCGCATTTGGATTAAGCACCCCTGACGGAATCAGATGCAACGCATACTTCACACCGTCAACGACGATCGTATGCCCGGCATTGTGTCCACCCGCAAACCTGCAAACCACATCATGCGTCTGTGCCATATGATCAACGATTTTGCCTTTTCCCTCGTCTCCCCATTGTAGCCCTACAATCAAATCCGCTTTATACTCTTTTGTCATTCTTTTGTCAATTCCTCTATCAAATTATCTGTATACAACGCAAAACCGATCGAATTTACATCATTGTATTTATAATTCCCACCCATACCGAGTGTTGTATTGTCCTGAATATATCTGAAAAAAAGCTGATCATAGTAGTGCATTTTCGCATAAAAGAGCGGTGCGATAACAACATTCGGATAGACTATTTCAGCAGCCAGCAACTTGATTTTCTCCAGCTCCGCCCGCAGATCATCGTCCACCTCTTCGATCACTTCATCAATACTCTCTACATCCTGCAAATACGCCAGCTTCGTCAACCAGGGAATATCCAGTCGCAATAACGCCTCCAGATCGGCATGTTTGAAGATTTCGATATCGATCCCGAGTTTTTGCGAAAGGAGCCTGGGGATATTGATATTGGAAATCTGCAACAGAGGTTTGAGCGAAAGCTTCTGCAATATATCGGCACTATCGTTGATCGCCACTGCAAGATTCGTTTCATCGATACACTCCGCACCGATTTGATACTGCTCGCTGGAAGGGTATCGAAAAACGGGCTGAATATAAAACCACTTCTTCTGTGCCACACTTCTGCCTAGACGTTTGGTGATAATACGCACTACATCAAGCGTACTGTCCGCACGAAGGGTGATAATATGATTTTGGCTATCGGAAAAACGGATCAGTTCTTTCTCGTCGAGCGCTTCATGTTGATGATAGGACAAAAGCGGTGTTACGATCTCTTCGTAACCTTTTTGAAAGAGTATCTCGCTCGCGGCGGTTTCGATTTTTCTTTTCTGTAAAGCACTCTTCCCAAAATAGAGCCGTGTCAGGCTGGGAATCTCGTGTTCATAAACCATATGATGTTTCCTAACAGATAATAACGATATATTTAAAGTATAACAAATTTTTGTAAAAAGGGGGCTGCTTTCAACGAACGGAAAATTTGAGATACAGTAAAATCAGAATCAGTGCGACCAGCACGGTGAAAATGATATATTTGTTCAAATGTCCTTTGATAAACTGAATCCCTTTTTTTCGTATCTTCGTGATGATTGTACGCTCTCTCGCAACTGCACGCTCATCCAGGAACGCAAACGACAATATCAAAATGACACCGAAAATGAAGAAAATCACGTTGTCCGGCTGATGACGTAATGCAAGTCCCATAATGACAAAGACAAATTGAATCAGTACAATAATGACAACCGCGTTATCCACCCCACCTTTCCAGCGTAATACTTTGTGGTGTAAATGTGTCTTGTCAGGATTAAACGGCGAAAGACCGCGCTGAATACGCCTGACCATCACCGTGATTGTATCGATAATCGGAATTGCGGTCAAAAACAGAACCGAAGTAATACTGACATAGGCAATCGACTTAATGGCAACTATCGCAATCGTAAACCCCAGCACCAAAGAACCACTGTCACCCATAAAAATTTTCGCAGGATGCCAGTTGAAAAACAAAAATGCAATGATCGCAGCAATGAAAAGAATCGAAACACTCATAATAAACTGATCGTTATGAATCAGTCCAATATAGTAAAACGCACTGAAAATGACAATCGCGACACTTCCCGACAAACCGTCCAGTCCGTCGATCAGATTCATTGCATTCGTAAATCCAACTACAGCTATCAACGTCACAGGGAGTGCCAGAAAGATCGGCAATGCAATGGTATGCCCAAACCAGTTTCCCAGTGTTTCTATACGAAGTCCGTCGACAAAGAAAACCAGTAAAGTGGCAATAGTAATGACAACAAATTTCGTTTTTGGTTGTACTCCTTTATTGTCATCATAAATTCCGGTTAAAAAGATCAACAGTGAACCGAAAACGAATCCTTTGTAAGTTTCAATCAACGGCAGGTGGAAAAGAAGCAAAATTATGAAATATGCGAGAAATATCGCGACACCCGCACCTCTTGGAATCGGTTTGATATGCGAACTACGTTCGTTGGGGATATCGATCATCCCCATACGTGAAGAGATCTTGGTAATTGTATAGGTAAAAAAGAGTGAGAGAAGAAAGGTAAGTGCTACTTCGATGCTATCAACCACGAAACCCCTCTCCTCCCGTTATTTTTTATTTATAGGTATAGCTATATTTAAAGAAACTCTGCGACATATTTTTCGGCTTGACGCTATTAAGTACGATACCGACATTTTTAATATGATAAGATCGTACTACATCTTCAAGCGACTTGATATACTCTTTTTCCGAGTATTCAGATCTAAACACAACCAGTGTGATATCTGCAAGCTTCATTAACAACAATGCATCCGTCACCATACCCATCGGCGGCGCATCGATGATGATATAGTCATACTCTTTGCGTAACTCTTCAATGATTTTATCAATTTTACCGGACTGCATCAATTCTGACGGATTCGGCGGAATCGGTCCGGAAGTAATGATATCAAGGTTTTTGATTTTCTTATGCTCCCAGATTACCTCTTTGAGTGAGTTGTTTTTGGAAAGCACCGTACTCATACCGATTTTGTTCGTCAATCCAAATACTCTGTGCAGCATCGGTCTGCGCATATCGAGTGAGAGCACAATCGTCTTTTTATCTCCCATTCCAAATACCGCGGCAAGATTCGTCGCGATCGTCGTTTTACCTT
This sequence comes from Campylobacterales bacterium, assembly GCA_015489185.1. Taxonomy (GTDB): domain Bacteria; phylum Campylobacterota; class Campylobacteria; order Campylobacterales; family QNZT01; genus QNZT01. Next base: position 7,254 of record WGAE01000066.1, on the reverse strand, counting down.
CTCCCGGAACAGTTGAAGTTACGACAATCACTTTACTCTTATTTTCGGTTGGGATAAATTCGAGATTCGTTCGAATCAGACGTAACGCTTCACTTGCGACCGACTGTTGATCTTCAATGGTAAACATTTTATCTGCAGACCGAACCTGCGGTACGACGCCGTAGAACGGTATGCGTGTATTGCTGACGATATCCTCACGCGTTTTGATCTTGTCATCTAAAATCTCTCGCAGATACGCTACGAGCATCGCAACGATAAAGCCGAGCAGTAAACTGGTCAGTAAAATCATAGGTACGTTCGGTTTGACCGGTTTTGTCGGAAGGACCGCTCTGTCAAGAATCCTGTTTCCTGAAACCGTTGACGCCTTGTTGATAGACATCTCTGCTTGTTTTTGAAGCAGATACTCATACGTTTGTTCAAGAACTTTATATTTACGTTGCAGTGCTGCCAGCTCACGCTCTTTTTCAGGGAACTTCAATAGTGTCGTTTCACTGTTATAGAGTGTATCTTCCAAAGAGCGTCTTTTTTCACTTAAAGAGTCACTGATACTCTCGATTGCACTCTCAAGCGCCATACGAATATCATCGATCTCTTCATTGACTTTCTGGACATCCGGATGCTCTTCAGTAAATTTGGCAAGCAGCGCAATCTTTTTCGATTTCGCTTTTTGCAGATCATCCAGCAATGAAGCCAATACCGGATAATCTTTTGCCAGAGAAGAGACCGCACCGTAATTTCCTGTTTTAAATTCATTGTAAAGGGCGTTAAACGCGCTCTCTTGAACCTTGACTTTTTCAAGCTCCGATTTTACCTGGCTCAGATTTGTCAAAATCACCTGAGACTCTGTTTTAATATCTACCAGATTATTCTCTTCTTTGAAGTTTTCAAGCTTCATTGCCGCTTCTTGCAACTTTTTACTCACTTCCTGGAGCTGTTCATCGACAAATTCCAACGCTGTGGAAGCCTTGGAAGTCTTTTTATGGATACTTTGTTCCATATATTTATCAACAAGATGATCAAGGAAATCTTTTGCCCTTTGTGCCACACTATCCTGATAAACCAATTTAATCACAGAGCCGTTTTTGGAAACAGGAAAAACACTCAAGTTATGTGCGATTTCATCGACAGCTCTGTCTTTATCCAAAATGACAAAGGCATATTTCGTATTAACTAAATCACCTCTTTTTTTAACAACAGCAGAAAAATAGTTATTGTCAATCAATTCACCGAATTCATGAACACCGGAATAGTCTATTTCATTACTCTTTTTCCCCAATAATGCACCGAGTGATTTTTTGACAGAAGCAAGAATACCGCCATGATCGACATAGAGTTTGAATTTTTGATCATTGATCGGTTCGACGATAAATTTTGTACCATATACCAGAGGATTTTTTACTTTCAATTCACTGACTTCAATCGGTGAATTTTTATATAGTTCGATCTGTTTATAATTGTTAAACGTAAAATAGCGGACCTGGAAACCGACATCTTCAAGTGCTTTCTCAATCAATGATCGCGATTTCAGAATCTCAACTTCCGTATCGATCAGGGTCGCTTCATTGTCAATATTGCCGCCGCGAACAACATTATCCAGACTAAGATCCAGATTGTCGTTACTTACTTCGATGGTCGCATAAGTTTCATAGGTCGGAGGTGTAAAATAGGCATAAAACACCCCTCCGATAAAAAAGAGAGAAATGATCAACAGGCTCAGCGCTTTATTCTTGTTGAATATCGCGAGAATCTTTTTGATATCTCCGGCATCATCAAATCTTGCTATTTTCTTCTCTGTTTTTTCCATATTCACGTTCCCTTTCCTCTGCTTTTATGGTGCGACTACGGCTTGTTCCGGAGCGTTGACATTAAATATTCTGGTATTTGTCAGATATTTTCCGGTATACAATGCACCGAGAATTTTCTGAGCAATATCTATACCAGGTACCGCTTCCGCGATCGCAAGATTTCTGCGTCTCATCTCGTTCGGCAAGACGTAAACTACATCATTCGGATACAATCTCAGATTATTTACTGTTAGCGCATTCACTTTCGTCAAATCGACGATTTTGACTTTCGGATTGTTTTGTGTACCACGGATAATCATAATTTTGTTGCGCTGAGCAAAATCTGTCAAACCCCCGCTTCGTCCAAGCGCTTCGAGCAGATTGGTCGTCTCTTCGATAATATTGACCTGCCCCGGCTTCTTAACCTCTCCCATGACAATCACACGTTTATTGAGCACTTCTACGGTAACATGCGAATTTTTCAGATAACGCGCATACTCTTTTGTCAACAGATCCGCACACTCACGCTCTGTCAATCCTGCGACACGAACTACTCCGATTAAAGGTAAACTCACCGTGCCGTCACTTGCAACCAACGCTCCACGTTCATCAGCCGGCGCTACCTGCGCCCGAACATCACGGGTACTTAGTTCCGGATGATTAAAGATGAGAATCGAAAGCCTGTTATTGGGCATAATTCTATATTGATAATTCATATCTTCGGTACTCTGCATTGTATTTACATTTTTCGCTTTCAGTGCGGCACTATCGTTGAACAGTACATATTGCTGCGGCTTTGTGCTACACCCGCCCAGTATCGCCGTAACCAACACCAGTGAAAAAACCGTCAATCGTCGTCGCATCATCTTATACCTTTGTCAATTTATTTTCTGCCGTTCTCAGTATACATGAGAAAAAATTATTTTCCCATTAAAAAGTAAATAATATATTACTCACTTGCCAAATATTTAGAATTTTATACTAACATAAGGTTTTTTGTATATTTTAAATATACCTTATGTTTCTATTTTATAATTAAATATATTAACATCTTCTTTAATATATTCCAAATTTCATGATTTATGATCAATTATATCGACCGTCGTTGTCAACACTTTGTCAAAATAAATTTTCGCCGCTTTCGATACGACAAGATCATTATAACCATGTGCAATGGTAATATCGACAAGTTCGAGTTTTTTTAAACCCTTGAAAGAAAAAATCGCATTTGAAGTAACTATTTGATCATCACCTGTACACGATACATCCATATTGGCGGCAAAGTGCAAATACGCTACCGCTTCATGAACTTTATGACTTTGCAATCGGTCCACGATTACAATCTGTTTTTGGTCAGTACGAAATTTTCTAGTGTGTAAAACACCGATTCTGCGATAACCGTTATGTGTCGCCTCAACCACACCGTTTTCTTCATAAAGATTCACAATTTTTGCACGTCTTGCAACCCGAAAACTTGCCCACACTTCGGACTGTTCCAAACCATCCACAACCACCGTATTGTGTGCGGCGGTACCACGCTCGTATGCTCTTCGCGCATTGGTCTCGTAGGTACTGATTCCGGTATCGACGATCAGCGGTTTTCCAAAAACTCGCAATTCAAAATTAAACGTATCGCTGTGCGCGTGTCCCGGAATATAATCAGGACCGATATTCCCTACATCAACGACCATCTCATATCGGTCAGTGGTAAACTTTCTGTATCCACTCTCTCCCAAATCTACCTCTCGCGGATTCAACCCCAGACGCTTCGCATATGTGATCAAAGCATCGGTTGTCGGGGCTATCCCATCCGTACTATCATTAAAATGCGCAACCGTGCCGTCATGGTAGCGCATCCGTTCCAGCCATCCTAGCATCAATTCGGCACGTTCGGATAAAAACCCCAAAAACTTTTCGTCTTTAAAAAGATCGTTGGAAGACACCAGATTGACACAGTCGAGCAGTCGATAAAGCATCAACTGATGATACATCGGTGTCAGTTCAAAATGGGCTCCGTCTTCGAGAATCTGCTCATGAAGTTCTGCTTCTAAAATTTCTCTCGCTTTTTTCAACAAACGTTCATCTGCGAAGTAGTATGCCCCAAACAGCAGCGAAAACCCGTTCTCCAGCAGATGATTCCCCAGCAAATGATATTCGATATTATCCATTAAGATCTCATACTGCGCATATAGTGCATCATCGATATACGGGCGTTTGATGTTATGATAGGTCAAAAACTTGATCCAGTTGATTCCGCGTAACGCAATAGGAAACGGTTCGAGCCCGTCCTTGATCAATAAAGATGAACTGATAAAATCTTCCATCAACGCCAATGCATCCTCTGTTTTAATCTCCTCTTGCAAGAGATATTCGAAATAGGTCAGATTATAAGTCCACAGTTTGCCATATGTCGTAAAATTCCAATCTATTTTCTCTTTAAAGGAGTGTTCGAGATTTAAAAACGTAAAACTTTTTACCCCGTCATGCACCGTAAACATATGACGAGAGGGGATACTCGGTAACAATGCAAGTGTACGACTCTGAGATTTAAGAGTAAGCGGATAATGAAACTCCGTTTTTTTGCGATAACGATTACGAAGTGTATAGTAAATACGATACCATATCTGCTCTTTTTTCATATACCGCAATGTATGAAAATAGCGGTTGATACGTTTAAATTTCATAGGCACTATTTGGAAAGAATCTGTCGATAGAGGGCATAATATTTCTGTGCCGTATTTGCGATAGAATAATCTCTGTCAAAACGTGTGATAATCTGCGACTTATCAAGCTTCGGTGCTTCCAGAAAACGGCGCATCGCATCGTAAAAACTCTCGGCCGTCACATCTTTTGCCAAAAAGCCGTTTTCGACATCGGTAATAATATCCGGTATCCCGCCTACGGGTGTCGCAATTGTCGGCAGACCGATCGACATCGCTTCAAGAATTGTCATCGGCATCCCTTCATGAACAGAAGAGAGACAAAAGGCATCCGCTAGCATCAAATAATCGGCAACATTACTTTTTTCATCCAGAAAATGGACATGCTCTTTATGACGGACCATCTCTTCACACTCTTTGGCATATTCAGGCACAATCTTTCTCGACCCGATAACCAGCAAATGCGCATCGACACCTTCATCAAGTAACCGATCAAATGCTTCAATCAAAAGTTTTTGATTTTTGACCGGGTAAACGCGACCGATATTGACAAAAATTTTCGTATTCTCTTTTTTTAAACGATCTACCCAGGCTTTTGTCTCTTCAAAACGATCGGTTTTTTCAAGTTTTTGTACACCGTTATCTATCGCAATATCGAAACGCTCACCATACTCCTCTTGTACCGATTTCATGACCTCTTTACTAATCGAAACCGGTGTGAAATCGAAATGCCGATAAAGCATCTTATAAAACATGCGTTTACCGGCGGTCGTCTCTTTTTGTGCCAAAGAGTGTACCGTATGTACGTTGGGAATCTTATTGACAATCAATCCGGCTGCGGCATAGACTTGTGCACGCAGATGAGTATGAGTGATATCAGGTTTGATGTCATGAAGCTTTTTTGCGATATCAAACATCAGTGTCGGATGTTTTCCCTCTTTGTTCATCGAAAAAAAGTGAACATCCGGACCGATTTTCTCATACATAATCTCTTGTTGGGAGTTCATTTTTTCCAGAGAACAGAGATAAATCTCGTCCGATTCATTCTTTGCCAGTTCGTTACAGATATCGATACAAAACTTTTCCGCGCCGCCTGTATAAAGGCTAGGCAGGATATGCATGATCTTCATAAAGATATTCCTCTTCTTTCTCTTCAATAAAAAAGAGTAATTCAACATGAGACAAAAGTCCCAAAAATAGCCAGAAGTATTTCTCGTAGGACATTGACAGGGTCAACCCCATAAAAACAATCGACAATGCAGAGATATAGATCCAGAAATAGTCGGTTTTTGCAATCTCTTTATATTTATACGTAAAAAGCACGATCAAAAACAAAACCAATGTAATAAACGGGAAAAATCCGTCTTCACCCAGTACTTTGATCAAAAAGTTGTGCGGGGCGTAGGAACCCTTCGCGATAAAATCGGTCGCATACTCTTTGACATGCTTTTCATACTGTTCCATCCCTACTCCGGTCAGAATATTATCCTGTGCCATACGCACTCCCGCATTCCAGGAAACGAAACGTGTCTTTGCCGTTCCTGCAGATTTTGCCCGCTCTTCAAGCCCTTTAACCGCAGCAATCTGAGACGGATTCCAGACAGTCAATCCAATACCGGCAACCAACAGCAACAAAAGCGTTTTAAACGAAAAAAGCTTTTTGAAAACATCGAAAAACTTTGTAAATACAATCCATACCGTTAAAACCGCTAAAGTCAGGAATGATGACTTCGAACCAGCATAAAGGAGTGTATAGAAAAAGAGTGGCATCGTACCGAGCAAAAAGAAAATATTTCTGTTTTTCAGATAAAGATAGACCGTGATCGCCATTGTCGCAAGCAGATGCGCGGCAAATTCGTTCGGGTCACCCGTACCACCTGTTTTTCTGAACGTCCATGGTGTCAAAGGGTCACTGAACACCGCCAGAATTGCAGAGAATACGACACTTGCCCAAATAAAATAGAGTAGCTTTTCAAACGACTCCGTATACGTTGCAAACAAAAAAACGACAATAATCGGCAATAAAACGAAAATCGCTTTGATAAGAGTTAAATATCCAAGGATCACATCGATAAATGCAATTGCACTCAAGGAGAAGAAAAAGAGATAGAAAAATTTCATCGTCAGATTTTTCGGTTTCGTAAATGCCGACAACATATCTTTGGCATACATCAGCACAAAAAAACCGAAAATTGCCTTTAAAGCATTCTCTCCCGCTACACGGTCGACGACAAAGTCATCGTTAATCACACCGAAAATCAGCAAAAAAAGCGCAACGTTCCTCAAAAGATTAACCATGACTCTGTTACCTCATCCTCCGTTTATCGTTCGCTGCATCACTTAGACGACTGTCTGCGGTGTTTTGCGTTTAACGTCTAGTTTACAGAAAACCAATACCTCTTTATCAGGATCTACTTCTATATCCTGAAACTCTTTGTGACTGACAAGAAATGCAATGATGTCAGCTTCCTGAATCGCTTCTTCATACGGTTTGATCTCGAACTCAGGGTGACTTTGAATATTGGGTTCGACTGCGATAATATCCATTCCTTCATGCGCAAGTCTTCTTGCAATATATAACGCAGGAGACTCTCTTAAATCATCGATATCCGGCTTAAATGCCAGACCCATTGCCGCAACTTTTGCCTTTCTTCCATATTTGTTTTCAAACTGCAGTGCGGCATTTTTAATCTTTTCGACAACCCATTCCGATTTATAGTCGTTAACCTGGCGTGCCGTTTTAATCAATTTTGCATCCCCTTTTGCCGCATCGACAATAAACCACGGATCAACAGCAATACAGTGTCCGC
>WGAE01000065.1 GCA_015489185.1 Campylobacterales bacterium | reverse complement strand
GAGGGATCGACGATGGGCGAAAGGCTCAATTTGCGCTTGTCGCGAAACTTGGCGACGGAAAGATGGAGATGCTCGCTGTTGCGCAGCATCTGACGGTAGAAATACTCCGAAAGCCGGTAGGAGTTGTCGGCATGCAGCAGCTCCTCGCGCTGGCGGACGCTGCATAGAAAATCGCCCTCGCCACGCGGCGGAAACTGCGTCAGGTCCGTCCCGATGAAGATCAGGTGCTCAAAACCACACAGTGTCACCTGGCTGGGTTCGGTCACCAGAATGCCGGGGCGCTCGGTGGCAGCAGCAATATACCGCTCTTTGGCCTTTTCCCGGATCACCTCTTTCATCGACGGCGGCTTGAGACCCAGCTCTTTGGCCTTTTCGATCCACGTTAGCACACTGAAGTGCAACCCACGAATCGTCGTATAGGCTCTTTTGATCTCATCCAGCGCCTCTTCGTCGATTTCACCATTTTCGTAACTCTGCTTCACCCACCCGGCGAACGATTCGGTGAAGGCGTCGAAATCCCCCCGCTCTCGTTGCAGATACCTCGCAAAAATGGGACTGGCGGACAGCGGGGTTCCCGCACTGAAACGCAAACGCAAGCCAAGCTCCGGCGCCATACTCTCCAGCGCCCGCCGATAATTCGACAAAGACGAGGCCACGATGGCGATGCGGGTATCGCGCACCCCCTCTTCCATCAGACGCCTCGCCGCCTTGAGCGCGAAACGCGCCTCGTCATGGTAGGTCGGCCATTCGTTGAACGTGGCGGGGGCTTTCAGCGGCTTTTGGGGATATGCGTACTCGGTTGCGCGATCCATCGCTTTTAAAATATTCAGCGCCTCCTCCTCGATCGCACTGGCGGTAAAACGAATCCCATCCTCTTCGAAACGGTCGATCACGATCGCATCGAAGCGATCGAACCACTCGTTCGTCTGCATCCCTTTCATCGCCGCGATGGTTCGATCCGCGGAATCCATCAGACCCAGCTCGGCCTTTTTCTCTTCGTAAGCTTCGAAGATTTGTTCCAGCTCTTTTCGTTTGAGCGCCGAGTAGCCAAAATCTTTGAATGCCACACGATTGAGCTTGACGGCGCGGAAAAAAGATTCCATCGTCCGGATCGATTCGGGAGCCTGGGAGAGATAGGCGAAGTGTTTGAGAGGAAGGTTTTCCACCACATTGGCCAGCAAAAGCCTCGCCAAGAATGGGTCGAGCCGTTCGCCAGCGGGTGAGAGCTCCGAAAGCAGCGACGAAAGCGTCATTGCCCGAATCGCGCCGCTATGATTTTCGAGATACAGCCGCACCGATTCGTCGGATCGGGCGACAAAGAGAGTCTGTTTCAAGCGGGGCATCGCCATCCTTTTTGTTCGATTTTACCAGATATAAACAAAAATTTTGGATTATGATATCCAATCTTGGTGACATCATTTTGTCATATCAAAATAAACTTATATCCATCGCAACTTGTGCTCCGCCAACCTCCCGACAGGCAGAGCCGATCGTTCGATCCTGTACGCCTCTTTCAGACGCCAATCTCTTTGGGGATAGATGGATTTTTCGAGCAGATCGGACAGAAGGTTTTTCAAATTATCCTCGCTCGAAAGGGTATTTGGTAAAGTTTCAAAGACGGATCCCACCCGGACTTTTTTCATGTCGGCACACGCATCGTTCGTACAAACGAGCCGAAATGTCGAACCATCTGTATAGATGATGGCAAACTGGCCATATTGCACACCCAGCTCAACCGCCTTTTTCAAATCGATTTTGGGAACGAGCAGCACATTTTCTTGAACCTCGCCGTCGGTCGTTTCCCAGTACAACTCCAGTTCCACCATGCCAAAACCCGATCGATGGATATCGTGTTTTAGATCCATATGATTTTTTCGATTCTCCTCTGCTGTAAACGCAGTATGAAAAGCCGAAATCAGGGCGAATGGTCCGGTAAAAAAATTCGGTATACCTTCCGGGTTCGGCGCCTGGCATGATTGGTTGGAACGTTCGTTATCCATGTAAGTCCTTTCGTATGAAATTTCTACCCTTCGATATATTGTTTGATGCGATCCCCCAAAGAGGTGCATTTTTCTCGGGTTTCCTCGATCTTGACAAGCTTGGCCTCTTTGAAATGAAAATAGGTTTTGTAGCCCTGCTGGGTTTTGACGGTGATGCGCTCTTTCCAAGTCGCCTTTTTGTCGAGAACCAGCGCCTTTTTCTTTGGATGGTGGCGCAGATAGATTCGATGCAGATAGAGGATGTCGTCTTTGATTGCGTATTCGAAAAAGAGATCGAGAATCATGCCAAACCCTACCCTTTTCATATAGCATTCGTGATAGTTGGCGTTCAAAAATTTTTGAATCGTAAATATCGTCTCATCATCGACTATGCCATAAAATAGACCTTTTTCAAATAGTTTATCTATGTCAGCTTCTCGATCATAGACATAATCGTAAACATTTTTTTGATAACTCAACGTACCGATTTTGACACATTGTGGCAGTTTCATGTTGACTCCTCATCGCTTTTATTCACCTATATACAGATGGTTTTATTTTTTCGGCACCACCAAATGAAAAATTTTTTGTTTTGATATAGTGCGAAAATTTTCAATTCCTCTGTATAGATAGACAGAAGGAGGCAAAATGCAGGATCGATTCATCAAAGACGTCTATTTTTACGCCAAATTCCACGAAGAGTCTCTCGAAAATGCCAAAAAAGAGCTGGAATATATCTTCAAATACAAAGAAAACTACCTGAAGGCCTATCTTTGCGCTAAAAAAGCTTTTCTCGAGGTCGACCCAGTCGGCATCGCTTGGGTAGATTGGTACGAGTATGACCCGGAAATTATCGATATGGCTTATCGATTACAACATGTAAAACCGACAAAAGAGAATGTGCAAAAAATCGCCAAGGATGTTCTAGATCGCTGGTTCGTCGAGGGATGGTATGATGAAGGAGCGGAAAAACTGGCGGAGAATTATTGGGCATTTTGCCAGGAAAATGGAAATCAGCTCGATTTCAGCGAAGAGATTGAAAAATTGTATAGGCATTATTGCGAACATATAAAAGATCGCATATGTGAAGACGTTATTCAAATTTTTGTATAAAAATTTTGATGATCATACATCATGTCATTTTCAAAGAAAGGAGTTGCATCGATGTCAGGAATCGCTCGAAACAAAATAGTGAAAGCATGTTCAGATGGTATTATAGAATCATTTTACGAATATTTAGAATGGACATCTAATGAATGGTTATGGCATGCACCAGAATATCTAATAACAGTGAATATTGCAAAAAAACTTTGGGAATTGGAAGGAAGCAAATTTATAACTTTGGAAGACAATATAAAAAACACATTAAAAGATGCAAATGCTAAATTAAAAGGTAAATATCCTAAAAATATGAGAGCTACGGGACGTAGTGACATAATATTTTGGTGGGCCAAAGGAACTCCGAGGGGCATTATTGAAG
>WGAE01000064.1 GCA_015489185.1 Campylobacterales bacterium | reverse complement strand
TAATCTTCTTGTATGCGGTGAGAATATAGGCGAACAGTATTTAATTCAAAGGCCTGAGATTATTTTTGAAATTCTCTCTGCTTCTACTGTTTTTAAAGACAGAAACGTCAAGTTCAAACTCTATGAGAAGATGGGTGTGCCGTACTATATACTGGTGGATACTTCGGCAAACGTGGCGGAAGTGTTTCTACTGGAAAACGGTGCCTACAAGAAGCTGAAAAATGCACAGGATGAGGTTGTGACATTTACGCTTGAGAATTGTACGATCGAGTTTGATTTTGGGAAGATTTGGGAGTAATTTTTCTCAGATACACCGTAAAATCGTGCGGTAGATACCCTGTGCGTGTCACAATCTCGCACTCAAATTTCTTACAGAAGTGTTTGATCTCCTGTGGCAGGAAGTAGTTGAAACTGCGGCTTTCATCTTTGCCGTAGAGGAGGTTGAAGACAAATCCCTTTTTTGCATGTGCGAAGCAGCGTTCGATGAAGAGGTATGTTTCGAAACGGTTTAAAATGTTCATCGACCCGCTGGCGATGTAAAAGTCCGCTTCTTCGAGTGGATCATGAAGGATGTCCCTTTGTTCGATACGCTGTTTTGTCCGTGCTTCGGCGATTGCCACACTCTCCGGTACGATTTCATATCCGATATAGCGTACATCATGAAACGGTTTGATATAACGGTAAAAATCTCCAAAACCGCACCCGGCGTCGATGAGGGTATCGCCTGTTTCCAGATCGTTTTGAATCAGCTCATGAATAATCTTAAAGCGTTTTATTTGTGAATAGTTGTCGTGCCAGTTGAGTCCTTTGGCACTGATGCCGTGTTTTTTGAGGGCGTTTTTGTAGAATCTGTCGTTGTCGATACGTGGCATAATTTATTATACAATATTTGGTATAGTATTTGCTCTAAAGTTTAAAATATTAAATTAAAGGTTCCTTTGTGTTTGATAACAAAAATATTCTCATCACCGGTGGAACGGGAAGTTTTGGAAAACAGTTTACTAAAACACTTTTAAAACGTTATAAGCCCAACAAAATCATTATCTACTCCCGTGATGAACAGAAACATTTTCAGATGGCGCAGGAGTTTACGGATGCGTGTATGCGCTTTTTTGTCGGGGATGTGCGTGATTTTAAGCGGTTGCGTAAAGCGATGCAGGGGGTAGATTTTGTCGTGCATGCGGCGGCGATGAAGCATGTGCATATTGCCGAATACAATCCGATGGAGTGTATAAATACCAATGTCCACGGTGCGGAATTTGTGATCGATGCGGCGATCGATTGCGGGGTGGAGAAGGTGATTGCCCTCTCTACCGATAAAGCGGCAAGTCCGATCAACCTTTACGGTGCGACAAAACTGGCGAGTGATAAACTTTTCGTTGCGGCGAATAATGTTGTCGGTACGAAAAAGACCCGTTTTTCCGTCGTGCGTTACGGGAATGTGATCGGCAGTAACGGGTCGGTGATTCCCTACTTTCAAAAACTGCTTCATGAAGGTAAAAGACTCACGATTACCGACGAGCGAATGACACGTTTTTTGATCACGTTGCAGCAGGGGGTCGATTTTGTAATCGAGAGTTTTATGCGTATGCATGGCGGGGAGATCTTTGTGCCCAAAATTCCCTCAATGAAAATGACGGAGCTGGCTCTGGCGATGAGTGGCGGGGAACCGTACGAAGTGATCGGGATACGTCCGGGTGAAAAGCTTCATGAAGCGATGATCACCAGAGAAGATAGTCTCAGAACACTTGAATTTCAAAATCATTATGTGATTAAGCCTACCATCCGTTTTACCGAAGCAGTCGATTTTACGATCAATGCCAAAGGAGAGCAGGGCAAACCTGTCGCAGACGGATTTGAATACAGTTCCGATACAAATAACTGGTGGTTGAGTCGTGAGGAATTTTTGGAGTTGATCAAGTGAACAGGTCTATTCCGTATGGAAGACAAACGATAGATGAAAAAGATATCGAAGCGGTTACGAAGGTATTGCATTCTGATCTAATCACAACCGGTCCGAGAGTAAAAGCGTTTGAAGAGGCACTTTGTGCCTATACGGGTGCCAAATATGCGGTAGCGGTCGCCAACGGTACGGCGGCGTTGCATCTGGCTTCACTGGTACTGCTTAACAAAGGGGATAAAGTCCTGACCACGCCCAATACTTTTCTGGCGACGGTCAATGCGATTGTCTATGCCGGAGCAAAGCCCGTTTTTGTCGATATCACCAAGGAGGGCAATATCGATCTGGATCTGTGCGAAGAGATGCTGCAAAAAGATCCGCAGATCAAAGCCCTGTACGGGGTGGCGTTTTCTGGGAAAATGCTCGATCAGGAGAAGCTAAAGTATTTGAAAAAGAAGTACGGCATTACAATTCTGGAAGATAACGCTCACGCGATCGGTGCTGTGCATCAGGGGATCAAAGCGGGAAGTTGTGCCAATAGCGATGCATCAATCTTCTCTTTTCATCCGGTGAAAAATATGACTACCGGAGAGGGCGGAGCGATCACGACTAATGATCCTGAACTTCATGAACGTCTGTTGCAGTTGCGAAACCACGGTATGGTGCGTAGACCGGATATCGCACCATGGTATTATGAAATGCAGCATTTGGGATTTAACTATAGACTGACCGATATCCAGGCAGCGCTCGGTTTGAGTCAATTGCAAAAACTGGATGGTTTCCTTGCCAAAAGAAGAGCGATCGCCAAAAGGTATCATGAAGCGTTTGCCAATAGTCCGGTTCAGCCGCTTTATCCGTACGATGAGGGAAGCGCTTATCACCTTTTTGTCGTGCGTGTCCAAACCGATGATAAAAAAGCACTTTTTGAAAAACTGCTCGCCAAAGGGGTTGGTGTGCAGTTGCACTATATCCCTGTCAATAAACAACCGTTTTATCGTAAACGCGGATACGGGGAAGAAGCAACCCCGCAGATGGACAAATACTATCAGGAAGCGATCTCTTTACCGATATACCCGACGCTTGGTGAGGAAGAGCAGGAGTTTGTAATTCATACACTATTTGAGGTGCTCAATGGATAAAGCGATCGCCGTTATCCCCGCCCGTGGCGGCAGTAAGCGAATACCCAAAAAAAATATCAAACCTTTCCTCGGTAAACCGTTAATTGCCTACTCGATTGAAACCGCACAAAAAAGTGGATTGTTTGACAAAATTGTCGTCTCTACCGACGATGAGGAAATCGCCGAAGTGGCAAGAGCATACGGCGCCGAAGTCCTGAAAAGACCCAAAGAACTCGCGGATGATTTTACAGGAACCGCAGATGTCACGAAACATGCTTTAAGTGTCTATACAGGATATGAATTTGCCTGCACCATCTACGCAACCGCACCGTTTTTACAGGTGGAATATTTAAAAAAAGGTTTAGAAGAGCTCAAACAAAACAAAGATGCTGTGATGGCTTTTGGGGTGACCACCTTTGATTATCCTATCTGGCGAAGTTTCAGGGTCACCGAAGAGAACAGATGTGAAATGTTCTGGAGAGAAAACTTTGATAAAAGAAGCCAGGATTTAGAAGAAGCTTATCATGACGTGGGACAGTTTTACTGGGAGAGAGTCGGGGTAATAAATGATGATATAGGCTTTGGAAAAAACTCCATCCCTGTCAAGATACCGAGATATCTGGTTCAGGATATCGATACACCGGAGGATTGGAAACGAGCAGAGATGATGTATCATAGTCTGTTTCCAAACAAATTTGATAGATGGAATGATTTAAAACAGAAGATTGATGCAAAAGAAAAAGGCATATTGTTTAATGAAAGAGATATATTGTTTATTTCCTTGGGACAAAATATTGGATTTGAACAGTATGGAAAGGGCGAAGAGTATTTAAGACCGGTAGTCGTATTAAAAAAATTTAGCAGAAATCTTTTCTTCGGAGTTCCTTTGTCCAGTCAAATAAAAGAAGGGTATTTCTTTCATAAGGTTTCATTTAGAAATAAAATCAATTCAGCATTGCTTTTACAAGCCAGAACATTCGATGCAAAGCGAATTAAGTATAGATTAGCTACTTTAAGTTCAAAAGAGTTTGAAAAATTAGTGAAGAAATTTAAAAAAGTAGTAACCCCTTCTCAATATGAAAAGGGGAGCGACTAATGTCGAATTTCATGTATATTATACCCGAAAAGGATATATGTGTCAAGAAAAATCCTTTTTAGAGCCGACTCTTCATCTGATATCGGTACCGGGCATATCATGAGAGATCTGGTATTGGCAAAGCAGTTTCAAGGGGATAATATCATCTTTGCGTGTCAGGAACTGGAAGGTAATTTGATCGATAAAATCCCTTACCGGGTTGAAATACTCAAATCCAATACTTTAGAAGAACTCAATCATCTTGTAAAAAAACTTCAAATAGATATGATCGTTATCGATCACTATGACATAAACTACGAGTTCGAAAAACAACTCAAAACGCAAAATCCAAAACTCCAAATTTTCGTCCTGGACGATACTTACGAAAAACACTATTGTGACATATTGCTCAATCACAATATTTACGCAGATGCAAAAAAGTATGAAGGTTTGGTACCCAAAGATTGTGAATTGAGGTGCGGAAGTCGATATACTCTGCTTAGAGAAGAGTTTCATGAAGAAAAAAAGATTCATCGGGAAAAGATGTATGACATTTTCATAGCGATGGGTGGCGCCGATACGGCGAATTTAAATGTCAGGCTTCTGGAACTCTTGCCAAAACACTACAATATAGCGGTTGTGACAACCACTGCCAACAAACATCTTTCCGAGTTAAAACAGTATGTGGAGGATAAAAAGCATATTTCTTTACATATCAATTCCAGTCAAATCGCCAGGCTTATGAATCAAAGTAAATTTGCGATCGTGACACCGAGTGTAACAGTTCATGAAGTCAATTTTATGGGCGTTGATTTTCTTGCGATCAAAACGGCGGAGAATCAGAAAGAGATGTATGATTTTTTAAAAGAAAGAGGGTTTTCTGTGATGGAGGCTTTTGACAATGAAAGGTTTCAAAAAATTTTGAATCAGAGTATGTTGAAATGAAAATAGCAATTCTTACATCAAAAAATCAATGGTTTATCCCTTATGCCAAACAACTCAGTCGAAAAATCGCAAATGCAAAGCTCTTTTTTGACGATCAAGAGATAGAAGATTCGTTTGACATCCTTTTTATCTTGAGTTATCATAAAATCATCAAACAAAATACTTTGAAAAAAAACAGGCATAACATCGTCGTACATGCCAGTGATTTGCCCAAAGGAAAAGGCTGGGCACCGATGTTTTGGCAAATTCTGGAAGGTAAGAATGAGATACCGTTTACAATGTTTGAAGCAACCGAAGGTGTCGATAGCGGTGATATCTATATGAAAGCGGTTTTGAAACTAACCGGATATGAGCTGAATGAGGAGCTTAGAAAAAAACAGGCTGAGCACATTATCCAAATGTGTCTGGAGTTTATAGAGAATTATGATCGATATAAAAATCCGGTACCGCAAAAAGGTGAAGAGAGTTTTTATCCGAAACGAAATCCTGAAGATAGTCGTCTGGATATCAATAAAACGATACAAGAACAGTTCAATTTATTGCGCATTGCGGACAATGAAGCGTATCCGGCATTTTTTGAGATAGACGGACATCGATATATTTTAAAAATTGAAAAGGTTGACGATGAAAATAGGTAATTTTGACTCTGAGCATACCGGAACATATATCATTGCTGAACTCAGCGCCAACCACAACGGCTCTTTGCAAACGGCACTTGATACGATTAAAGCTGCAAAAGAGGCGGGGGCGGATGCCATCAAATTACAAACCTACACGGCAGATACATTAACACTAAACTGTAAAAAAGATGATTTTATTATCAAAGGGGGTACTTTATGGGATGGGAAGAGTTTGTATGAACTCTATCAGGAGGCGTATACTCCCTGGGAGTGGCATGAAGAGCTTTTCACATATGCCGGAAGTATCGGCATAGATATCTTCTCTTCTCCGTTTGACAAGAGTGCTGTCGACTTTTTGGAGCAGTTCAATCCCCCCGCATACAAAATCGCCTCTTTTGAAATTACCGATCATGAACTGATTCGCTACGCGGCGAGTAAAGGACGACCGATGATTATCTCCACAGGTATCGCCACGATCGATGAAATTCAGGATGCAGTCGATATCTGTAGAGAAGAGGGGAATAATGACATCGTATTGCTAAAATGTACCTCTGCTTACCCCGCACCGCTGGAAGAGGCGAACCTGAAGACTATCCCAAATCTGGCAGAGACATTTGGTGTCGTTGCCGGCTTTTCGGATCACACACTGGGCATCACCGCACCTGTCGCAGCGGTAGCGCTTGGCGCCAGAGTGATTGAAAAACATTTTATCCTCGATAAATCCATCGGTGGACCGGATGCCGATTTTTCACTCGATAAAGAAGAGTTCGCCCAGATGGTAAAAGCTGTCAGAGATACGGAAAAACTGCTTGGCAAAGTGGACTACTCTATGACAGAAAAAAAGAGAAAATCGCGCCAGTTTGCAAGAAGCCTTTATGTTGCCAAAGATATCAAAAAAGGTGAAGTTTTTACCGAAGAGAATATCCGAAGTGTGCGTCCGGGATACGGTTTGCATCCGAAATATTTGAAAGATATTTTTGGGAAAAGAGCGGCAAAGGATTTACCGTTTGCTACTGCTTTGGACTGGACAGATGTCGATTGTTCGTAAAGCAGTCTGACTTAGCAGACCGCTTCTTTTTCAAGCTCCTTTTCCAAAACGACTTTCTTCTCATTGATGACCTTTAAAATTGCTTCAATATTTACCATCACCCGGTAACACCATTCATGATGAAAAACGATCATTTTCCAGTTTTTGTGAATACGCTCTTTTTGACTGCGTTCGGGTTGGATGCTCCAGTAAGCGATATCATATTCCAGATGGGTCAAAAGCGGTGAAATCAAAAAGCCGTAAAAAGATTCAAACTGTCCGCCGTAATAGGTATTGCGCACTTTGGCGATTTTATCGACAAGTTTTTTGGTCTCTTTCTCTTTGACATAGCGGTGAATCTCTTTTATATCATATTTTTTATATCGGTTGATCATCTGTGTGATCTCTTTGAGGAGTTTGGTAACTCTTCTTTGCATCTGTTCGGCTATAACGATCACTTCATCGATTTTCTGTTTTGACTGTACTATTTTTTCATAGGCTTCCTCTTCGGAAGGTTTTTGAAGAACGATTTTGGGTTTCACTTTATCGGTTTTGACATAAGTATCGATTACTTCCTGAAAAGGCATCTCTTTTGTCCCGGTGATTCGTGCACCGCCTTCGGTTGCGTTAATGGTAGTAATTTTACCTTCGGCATTGTTGAGTGCCACGGCTTTTTCATAACCGCTTAAAAAGAGTTTCCATACCCAGGTTGTTTTAACCTCTCCTTCCCCACCGTACGCGGTAATATAATCATCTTTGCGATCATTTTGTTTAACTTCATCTTCTCCGAAAATATGATTTTTGGAATGGGACGATCCGTCTTTGCCGTACGCAAGATCCTGACCAATCAGTACGATCTGTTTAAAACCTATTTTCGAAGCCAGTTCATAAGCCATATTTGCGGCACTCATTCCCATACCTACATATCCCCACTCATCCAGTTGCATATAGTAATAGTGTGTACCGGTAGGACGCATACTGAGTTGAATCTGACCATTTTTAATATTTTTCAGTAAGTCAGGATGAACGATTGCCGTCAGTGCAAAGATGATATCTTTTTGAAATGCTTTGGATGTTTTTTCATAAAACTTTCCGGTTAGTGCAATTCTCTCTATGGATGTAACGATATCGGGTTTGATTCCCTCTTTTTCCAAAATAGGCAGTGAAGCATCAACGGAAATGATTGTCACATAGTTTTGAATTTTTTTTAAGAGAGGCAACTGTTTTGCAAGGGACGGTCCTGTGGCGACGATGATTGCCGTGTCGGTTATTTTCCCTTTTTTTTCGAGTTCGCGCAGTGTGGGGTTTTGTACCATAAGCGGCAAATTGTGCAGAAAGTTCTCCAGTCCGAGCAGTTCATCCGTTGCATCATTGCCTGTCGCATTGACATAATAGGAAAAAACTTTGGTAATAGACTTGTTGACATGTGTGATGTCATCAAGATATTTATCATAAAAAGGTGTATGAATATGTAATTCGTATGCTTTGAAAAAAGCCTGATCGATACTGTTGACAATCAACATAAATTTACTGGAATCGAAATCCACCGTATGGATGATTTTGACTCTTCCGGTTTCAATATCTTTGGATAGGTCGGTCAGATGCAGTGCGATGTAGATCAGTTCCAGTTCCGGTTCAAATATATAAAGTGTTTTTAAAAAGGGATTTTCAAGCAGTTTTTGGTAGAGATAACCGTTTCCGATACCGTAAAAATAGAGGGAATTGTATAGCTTGTATTTTTCAAAGCTTTTGAGTGTCTGTTCGATCTCTTCGACAGGCTGTGCTTGATATAAAGGTGTGTGATCCCTGGTATCCAGAATATTGGCATTAGCAAAACTGTCTGTCGCAAAGACTTCAAATGTCTGATTTCCAGGGATTTTTTTTAGTTCTGTAGAGAGCGCAGGGTTTACTTGTTGTAATGCAGTTAGATTTTTTTGAAAGATATTCATGAAATACCCTTTTTTTCTAAAGGGGAAAGCATAAACTGTACCATATGAAAAAGTACAAAGTAAATCAGGTGCAGAAAAGACTGCACCTGTTGAAATTTACTTCTGTGAAGCTTTATGGACTATTGAAGTAATCTCATCACATTCTGCTGAGCGGCGTTTGCCTGACTCATTGCATAGACGCCGGATTGTGCAAGGATATTTCGTTTTTTCAGGTTTGCACTTTCTGCGGCGAAGTCGACATCCCGTATCGTTGATTCGGCGGCGGTGACGTTTACCTGCGTGACAGATATGTTCCTTACCGTACTCTCAAGCTGATTTTGTACCGAACCGATATCGGAACGGATCGCATCGATCTGTTTTAGTGCCGCATCAGTTGTACGAATTGCTTTTTCAGCACCTTCTCTGGTGGTAACATCAATAGTAGAAAGTGCACTCTCTTTTGAAAGATGTTCACCGCCTGATGTAAAACCAATCTTTGAAGCAGTGCCACCAAGATCAACGGCATGATCAGAAACGAGTGTAATTTTTCCGACATTGATTGCATCACCAAAACCGATGACTCCGGATACCGTACCTGATCCAGTGATTTTAATATCTCTACCGTCTTGTGCGGTAAGTACGAGTTTACCGCCGTCATGTGTAGCAACAACTCCTGTTTGATCACTAACAGCGTTGATTGCGTTCATAAGAGCATTATCCGCGTCACTTGCCTGTACCGTAACATCTCCGATATCAACACCGTTGATAGTCAATGCGCCGGCACTGATAGAACCGCTGGTTACGGAATTTCCTGTAATGACGTTCGTCGCGATCGCGGTAACTTCTGTTTTGTCGCTGACTGCATTAATCGCAATCGCTTTTGCCCAGGCAGAGTTAGCGGTTTGTCCTGCGTTGCTACCTGAAGCTGTCGCACCGACTGTGATGGCTGTACCGTCTTTATCGGAAATTGTAAGACCACCTGTCAGAGCGGCTGTTGTAGCAGCTGCACCTTGTTTATCCACATGTGCACCGATAGTATTTGTCTGCGTATTGGCAATGTTAATACCGACAGTCTCTTCAGAGTACGCACCGATATGAAACTTCTTGTTTTGGAAAGAGCCGTCAAGCAGATGCATACCGTTGAAAGACGTTGTTTTAGCGATATTTTGTGCTTCTTCAAGAAGTTTATCGATATCGCGTTGAATCGCTTGTCTCGAATTTGCGTTTTGGCCGTC